>JAQVYH010000133.1 GCA_029004515.1 Eubacteriales bacterium
ACAAGCATGGTCAAGGCTATGGCAGGAGCAATGTGGGGTGATGAGGAATGAAGATTTTTTTTGATTTCATATCAAGCAACAGTTCACTCATCATACAAGAAACTATTAACCATATAGGGCTTGTAGGAATTTCGGTGTTTTGGGGATTCATCATTTCAGTACCTTTAGGTATCATTTTATCCAGACATAAAAAAATTGCTAAATACGTACTTGCATTTGTAGGAACTCTGCAAACCATTCCCGGGCTTGTTATGCTGGGCTTTGCTATGATTCTTTTTGGTATAGGAAAACCACCCGCACTGGCGGTTTTAACTCTTTATGCAATACTTCCTACACTTAGAAATACTTATACGGGGTTAACAGAGGTTGACGCAGGATGTATAGAAAGTGCAAAAGGCATTGGGATGAGTAGAATACAAATTTTATTTAAAGTAGAATTACCTTTGGCTCTACCCTCCATAGTGAGTGGGTTTCGAATGTCAACCATTTATATTATTAATTGGGCTACCTTGGCAGGACTTGTAGGCGCAGGTGGATTAGGGGATTTAATCTGGACAGGTCTTGCAACCTACGAAAATAATTTTATTTTGATAGGTGCCTTACTTGCTGCAGTAATGGCAATGTTATTTGGTGCTATCATAGGCGGTGTTCAAAATATAATGACACCAAGGGGTCTTAATGTTGGGAGGTAATAGATTATGAGCAATTTCAATTTAATATATGACCATTTGATAATTGTATCAATAGCAACTGCATTTTCGATAGTTATCGGTATTCTGTTAGGAGTTATCGCATATTGGGTTAAGCATTTAGATTCTGCTATTTTATGGTTTTCAGATACTATTCAGACAATTCCGTCACTGGCATTACTTTCTTTGCTGATGATTGGATTTGGATTGGGTAATAAAACATTAATCATTGGCTTGGTGTTATACTCGCTGCTTCCCATTGTAAGAAATACATATACGGGCATTATGGGAATACCTACCCATGTAAAAGAAGCAGCTAGGGGAATGGGAATGTCGAAGTTGCAGCGGCTTTTTAAGGTAGAGCTACCGCTTGCATTTCCCTTAATTTTTTCGGGTATTAAGCTTGCAATAGTCACCTCGCTTGGAACGGCTGTTATGGGGGTTTTAATAGGTGCAGGAGGTTTGGGATACCCCATTTACAGAGGAATACAAACCAGAAATATGCAGCTGATTTTAAGCGGCGCGATCCCTGTTGTATTATTGGCACTAATCTTTGACTATGTGATGTCAAAAATTGAGTGTATGCTCACCAAAAGAGCAACTAACAAAAAAAGTAAAGGAGAGGTTAAAATGCTAAAAAAATTAATTGGCTTTGTTTCATTGGCTTTGATTGGAGGTGCCTTGCTGTCAGGATGTAGCGGAAGTACAGATAAGGTAGTGGTAGGCTCTAAGGACTTTAGCGAAAACATTATTATTGGTGAAATGTTTGCACAGCTCATAGAAGAGCATACCGATTTAAAGGTAGAACGCAAACTGAATATGGGTGGCACATTTGTATGCTTTGAAGCAATCAAAAAAGGAGATATAAGCATATATCCTGAATACACAGGCACGGGACTCACAGCACAGTTGAAAATGGATGTTATGAGTGACCCTGACGAAACATACAAAGTGGTAAAAGAAGAATTTGATAAGCAATTCGGCATTAAATGGCTCAAGCCATTCGGATTTAACAACACTTATGCAATCGCTGTATCAAACAAAGTTGCAGAGGAAAACGATCTTGAAACTTGCAGTGATTTAGCAAGGGTTGCAGATAAACTAATATTTGGAGCAGAACATGAGTTTTTCAACAGACAAGATGGATATGATGGCTTCATTGATTTATATGGTGTGAATTTTAAAGATGTCGCAAAAATGAATGTATCGCTTAAATATCAAGCCATTGGTGAAGGCCAAATGGATGTAACGGATACATTTGCAACCGATGGACAAATCAAACAATATAATTTAAAAATTCTGGAAGATGATAAGGGCTTCTTCCCGCCTTATTATGCGGCTCCTATTATAAAAAAAGATGTTTTAGAAAAGCATCCTGAAATAGAAAATGTTCTTAATAAATTGTCAGGACAAATAAGTGATGCAGATATGACAGAATTGAATTTCCAAGTAGATGTTGAGCAGAAAGATGTTGCCGTTGTTGCCAAAGAATTCTTAGTTGTGAGAAATTTAATAAAATAAAACCAATTGAGGGGTACTCTTGCGGAAAAAATAAATGTAACCTTGTTCCAAGTTGGAACAAGGTTACATTTCTAACCCTTCATTCTCTATTACCGTTTCAGGTATCGTAATATCAATACCTTTCTCATCATTTTTCATACGATAAGCAACATAATTAATATCAGCGATGTTTTCAAGTGTGCTATTAAAGCTTGCATCAAGATCTTTCTTTAAATCCGGCTTATACCTTTCAGGATTCTCTGCATCATAAACCTCGTGATACATTCCCGTACTGCTCATAGTCCAATCAAGTATTCTTACTGCACCATTTTCCTTATCAAGCCTAAAGATATATTCTGGTTCACGCATTAAGTCGCCCTCTTTAATATAAAATAAGCATAGTGCATATGTATTGCAGTAAAGGCGTTCTATATACATATCATCGTGCTGTTCAGCTTTGAATTTCATATAATCATACTCACCACTGAACATTTCTGGGAACATATAGCGTATAAACTTGAAGTTTTTCTTTTCAAGCTGTGAATAGGGCAAGGAATCAACAGCACTTTTTATTTGGGTATTTTGCGCATTGGGCTCTTGTTTTTCGCTATGGGACTGTTCCGCCCGAGCTGCCTCATCAATTTCTGATAGATTTGTTTTTTTATCTTCGTTAATGCTTCTCTGTCCATCCAAATTATTATCCTCCTCTACAACAACATCTTCCTTCTTAGATAAATCAAGCTCTTTGTCGAGTTCAGCTTGACGAGCCAATTTTTCCTTTAAACTATCGGCATAGGTAAAAGGCTTATCATAAATCCTTTAATTCATTGTATTCATTCGTCCATGCGGAATTTTCAGGATTAAAAGCGTCTGCCAAGCCACCCCAACCTACATATTTGCAAAGTACCTTTTGTTCCTCAAAAGTAGCAAGGCGATTTTCTTTTTCGATGCTACTGAGCATTTTTATTGCTTCAATATTTGCCCTAAACTTTGTCTTTGGACCACCTACACCTATTTCATCATCCATACTGTAATGATAATCTATTCGTGGAATACTGGGCAATGCGGGTTCGGGTTCTGTTATCTCATAGTAGTGTTCAACTTTCTCGTTAGGCGTATTAATAATTTCATCTGCGTTTAGAATTTCTGAAACGAGACTTAACTCAATCTTTTCTACGTCTTCAATTTCGTCAATCACAGGGTTAGGCAGTAGCTTTTCATGATGCTCTGTAAGCTCACCTTTTTCAAGCTCTTGCCAAGATACTTCTTCAATTGAAACATATTTGTGCAGAGCAACGCTATTGTTTACATCACCAATGCGTATTTTCCCCGTATCGGGCAGACTTTCCAATATCTCATAAGTCTTACCATTTAAGCTGATAAAGTCACCATAATTATATTTAAAATACGGAAAATTATTTTGTGTTTCAGGTTCATTTTTGACGAGATTATCCTCGGCAGGTTCACAATATAAAGCCTTATTAACAAGCTCAGCTATCAGCTTAGAAACCTTAGTCCAAGTTAATAAGCCTTCAAAATCAAAGCCGTAATTTTGAGCGGTATATTTAATTCCATGTCCATCAGCACTCCAAGAGCCTTTCCCATCGGGCAATAAAAGGGTTGAACCGCAAATTCCGTAAGATTGCTTTAGGTACTTGATACGCTCTTTATCGCTGCTATTTTCTTTGAAAAAAGTATTGATTGCCTCTTTGCCTCCAACTATTAAGTTCCCTCTCATAATTATTTCATTGATAACTTCAAGTTCAATCTCGTTTTCATCATCATCTTCTTTGTCAGTTATTTCATCTTGAAACAGAGAAATTTGTTCAGATGGTGGTATTGACTCATGAAATGGACGTGCTTCTTTTTGAATATTTTCGGTTATCTTACTTTTAGTCTGAGTAGGAGGTGGGCCGATTTTTGGTTGACTATCCTTTTTTTGCTGTATCCAAGCCTCTTTTTGCTCCTTGATAATCAAATTTAGTGTATTTGCAAATTCGCCCAATATTTCTTGCGACATAGTACTGACACCATTTCCGAGATGATATAGTAGGTGTTTATTGTTAAAATCACTTATTTCATCAAAAGTGCCGTTAAATATTTCTGTATCAAAGCCGCAACGACAAAATACCATATATTGAACGCTTTGCAATATCAAGACGTTTATTTTAACAGTTAACGTTTCATCATCCAAATCAGCAAGACCGGAGCCTGCTATGTTTTTTTTAATCCCTTCATAATAAATAGATTCAATGTCAACGATTTTATTTATTGTATGTGTTGCTGCAAATTCGTCTATACCGTCACATTTTAAATTATATTTGTAATTCAATTTTTCAAGCAGTGGGACTGAATTTTCTTCCGTCAGCTGCCATAGGCGGGGATAGGTATCAGGAGCTCCATTTGTATCGGAAACGTCAAACAGATACCTAAGTTCCAGTTTAGGTACCGCTGTATCAAATACTGCTATACTTTTTGCACCACGATTTACCCACCTGCCAACTTTTTTATTCCAAGTTTGCAAATCCGCTACCATTGTAGCATCAGGACGCTGAGAATATATTAAAATAGAATTGTCAAATCCGTATTTATAAATACCGGAAGCAAATTTTAAATAATCCTGCCATGAGTTACTGCTCTGCACTACATCAGCAGTGATCTTATCGTAAAGCTCCGACACCCTTTTTATAGTGCTCAATTAAATTCCTCCTTCCGTATAAAAATACAAAAACGGTACCTACCGTAATCTGATAAGTACCGTTAGCCTTTTTTGTTTGCTATAGTTTTTCCTTTCACACGATAAGAACTGCCCAGATTGGACAGTTCTTATCATCACTTAACTATCGTGAAATTAATACAAATTCACGAATAACAACTTTTTCTTCCACAGCTTTAAATGCGTTACGGCGACGAAACATCAGCATTGTATCCGAAGTATCAGAATATCCTTGCTGCCTCATAAGCTTATGTCAATTCTTCAACCTATGCGTGTGCTTCTTCGTTTACCTTGCATAAGAGACATTAGTTCACCGTTACCAAATAATAATAAAAGTAAATACAATTGCAGTTTTCCTTTGCCTATGATATAATTTTACATATTGAAACTAAAATAAACTTATAAAGAGGGTGGCATTATGCATTGGCTGACAAAAAATCCAAGGATACTTTCGGTTGCCGTATTTTCCTTTTCGTTTGCTTATCTGCTGTCCTTCTTGTTCGAGGGACAGGTGCTTTATGGTTTGTTGAACCATGTCAATATACCTGCTGATACTTACATTTTAT
>JAQVYH010000134.1 GCA_029004515.1 Eubacteriales bacterium
TATCCATTTGTTTCTGGGGCGGAATTTTATTGAAGCAACCGCCACAGGCACCGCGCTGAATAGGTACTATTCCCAGGCCGTTGCGTGCATTCTTACGGATTCGCTTAAATGCAGTAAGCAAGCGGGTACTCACTGCAATTTAGATTGTATCCCATCTCACATATTTCTAGTGCCGAATAATCGCCACAATCCTTCATGCAAATAGGATATAGCATGTTTGTTGGTATTGTGCCTACCCCTACATCTACACCGCCTATGTAATCCTCGTCCGTAAATCCTCTGCAAAATTTGCAACTGTGACAATTTCTAAACTTAGGATTAAACTTACATACATGCCTGTTAGGTGTCCTAAAGAGTTTCTTGCAATATTCACATTGATAGACTTTTATTTCCTTCATTTTCCCTCCTTCTCTTTATTCCGTAATATATTCATGCTACGTTTCATACGCTACCCTAATATCCTTCTTAACCGGCTTTTTCCTTCGCTTACCGCTTTTACTACTACCTTTAAAAACTGGCTCTCCCGGAGGTAATGGCGGCTTATAGTTCATATCTTCTTCATGCCATAGCATCAACTCTGGGCTGTCTATAGGCTTGATTAATGCTTTTTTGTATATCTTCTCCGGCTTCTCAGGAGGCCACCATTGACCGTTGCAAATGCTGCATTGCCAATGCTCGTCTATTTTGACCATGTCTACATTACCTAGACAGTTAGGACATATCATGTAACCCCTCCTTTACCCTGCGTATGCTTTTATAGGCCATTGTTGCGCCTTTGGGATTCATTTTGTATTGGTTATATCTGAGTAGTTCATTCATTCTTTTTATGTATTGCTGTGGATCCGTTTCCCTCGCCCAACATCCCTCAAATGGTTTCTTGTATGCTTCACACCCTCCCGGCGTGTTCCTTAGACAATCTTTGCATTGTTCCATTTAATCGCCCCCGTGCACTATTGCCCTTGCTTTGTCTAGCGTCTGTATAATATGGTCGGGAACTAATTCGTCGCAAAATTTATCGTCCCATGTATGTACTAAAGCTGTTGCAAGTTGTTCTATTTCCCTTTGTTGGCACTCTATTGTATGTATAGCATTTTCTTGCATTGTTCTTCCTAATACCGCATATTCACCTTTATTGAGATGCTCTCTGAGCCTTTTTACCTCTTTTTTATCTAATTCCATTTTCACCATCCCCCTCAATGCCTAAATTGCATTACTGCTTGTCCTCTTGTGTCATATACCATCCTATTGTCTGTATCTATAAATATTAAGGCTCCTTTATATCTGCCAATTACCAACTTTGGTATGTATCTGCTGTATATGCTCAGTAGGTGTCTATAGTAATATTCACGCTCTGGCTTATACATGGCTTGACCTCACCTCAATTAAATATATTTTCCTCTACATACAAATACGGTGCATACAAATTAATCTGCAAAGGCTCTATATGCCCCTCAACGTATCTATAATGTGTTGTGCCTACTGTTACATCAAACCCGCTTACTCCGTTGACATCAGTCCACCGCAGGGCATCTTTAGGGATTGTTACGCTGTTGATATACATACTACTGCATAGGTTGGTTATCATGGTATAAGGTGCTTCTGTGGGCTGTGGTTCTGCCTGTAGCTGTGCGATTATTTTGTCTTGGTCTTGCAGGTCTTTGTTGTATGCGTTAGCTTGTACGAATAGTAGAGTAGTAAGTATTAAGCATAAGAGTATTAGTGATTTTTTCATTGTGCGACCTCCCTTGATAGTTTTTCGCCTATTTCAATATGTTTTTTCATATACTCATCTTCCAGTTTTGCTCTTGCCTTGCGTTGAAAGTACATATCAATATTTAGTAATACGTTGATTATGCAGTATATTGTTATTGCTATTTCCCATATTTTCATTGTTATACCTCCCTTATATCAATCCCATATTTGTTATACATAGCTTTTTTCTTGTTGATATATACTTGTGTCTTTACTCCTTTGGCATCTTCCACAACAAACTCTTTGCGCTTTAAATCGTAATATGTAAAGTCTGCTATATAGTAGCTTGCTTGGTTCTTGTCGCTCTTTGGCTCCAGTAAAAACCATACTTGCGTTTGTAGTGCTGTTATCTCGTCAGCCTTTTGCAGTAGCTTTAATTCGCCATATCTTACTGCTTCGTGCGTACTGTCAAATTCCATACCGTCAGCTATAGTCTTTTTATTGTTGTATTTAGCTTTCTTGTGTGCCTTTTCTGCTGTGCCTGTTACAAATTTCCCTGTTTGGCATTCGCAGTTACCGCTTACCGTTCGCCCTGTGATTTGGCAGTGATAGAGGTTCAATTCATTATCTATCGTTAGAGCAATTCCACAGGTTCTACATATTCCCATGCCCTTACCTCCTTAATCCTAATTCCTCTATTTTTTGATATAACTCCTTATATGTACAGCGTAGGTCTGTTCTGATAAGCCTTAAAGGATAGCCTTGTTTATATAGGTTTTTTAAACGACCTTCTCTGTATTTGTTCCATTTCACGCTATAACCTCCTTGCTATTTCATAGATAACATTTACAGTAACTGAATTTCCTGCTTGTTTATAAAGTTGGCTATCTGAATTTACCTTTGCTGCTCTATCAAAGTATTCATCAGGGAAGCCTTGGAGTCTAAAACATTCTTTAGGTGTAAGTCTGCGGATTCTTGCCTTATCTGTTGTGTTAAAAACCATTACTCCATGCTTATCCTGTGCAGTAAGTGTAAACATTTCCTCTCCTGGTTCTTTCATTCTTCTGCCGTTCTGCCGTTTCTCTGCTCTGTCTGGGGTTAATACTGCTTGTACCAACACTCCGTTTGTGCCGTGTTGACTAAACCCTTTATAGTCTCTTGCTAATAATGTACCTGCTGTTTCATTACCTTGTTTTAAAACGCCATCCCTTGTTGATATAATAGCCGGGACCATAATATTAAATCTTCCATTTTGTTCGGCTTGAAGTGCTGTCATTAAACCGTTTGTGTCATATACCCTGTCGTGCTGTGGTGGTTGTTTTTCGTTAGCATCTTTTGTATTGATACATTTAACATTCGGTAGTAAAATTTTTGTTTCTAACCCGCCGCCACCACAAGTATTAAGGCAGGGTCCAACCCCATCTATTCCATAAACCCTACAAGCCGATTCATGTCTGCCTTTTATATCTAGACTTCCTACTTGATTAATAGCTTTTGTGTTTGTTCCTCCGATAGGAAATATTTCTCGTCTACTTCCTTTTCCAAGATGCCCGATAATGAACACCCTTTCCCTGTTTTGGGGTACTCCGAAATTTTTAGAATTAAGCACCTGCCATTGGACATCATACCCAAGTTCCCAAAGTCCAGAGAGGATTGTTGCGTAGGTTCTTCCTCCTTCGTGATTGAGCAATCCTGCCACGTTTTCAAGGAAAAGAATCTTGGGTTTTCTTTCTGCCGCAAGCCTAAATACTTCAAAGATAAGAGTTCCTCGCATATCTTCAAATCCTGCTCGTTTGCCAGCAATGGAAAAAGCTTGGCAAGGAAACCCTCCGCACCAGCAGTCGGCTTCGGGTAACTCTCCGGGATTAACTCTTGTAATGTCATTTGCATACCATTCACCCTCCTTTACATCGTGCATCGCTCTGTATGATTTATCTGCAAATTTATCTATTTCGCAGTGTCCTACACATTCATTTCCTGCCATTTCCATTCCTAACCTAAAGCCACCTATGCCTGAGAAGAAATCTATAAACTTCATGCGCCCCACATCTTTCCGCCCCTCGGCTTAATCATATTTTCCTCCACCATGTGCAGCAGCAGAAGGAATGTCTCTGTTGTGCCTCGCTGCGTAGGTCTTATCTTATCGGCTATCTTATGTATGTTTGTGCCTTTGTTCCACAGTTCCTTTGCTTGGTTTATCTCGGTTGCGTTGGTTGTTAGGTCAAATTTGTCAAGCATATAGATAATAGGCTCTGTTAATTCTATTTTTGATATGTCATATACTTGGTTAGGTATCATAGTGCTATCCCTCGAAATATTACGATCATACTTGGAAATGGTGCTGAATTTTTAGATCCTCCAAATTTTAACCGACCTTTTACAAATCGGATCTCAGCTTTGCCTAATATATATTCGTGAAACCATTTTGTGTCCGTTCTTGCCGGAAGTAAGCAAACAACCGTACAACCCTTTTGGCTTTCTTTATATGCTTTCTTTACCCATTTCCCGATCTCTTTTCCATAAGGAGGATTAAGCCATATAGATTCTTCCCTACTCCATTCTTCTTGTAGTCCGTCGAATCTTTCTACAAATAAACCTCTGTCGCATTTACAATTTTCATGGTTGCAAGCTGCATCGAGTTTGAATTTAAACTCCTTATTCAGTTCATCATATAACCATTGTGGTGTTTCCCATTCATCGGTTTTACTACTAAACATTACTTCTATATTCATTTCATCACCTCAACCTATCGTTTAATTCGGTACCGATAAATTCAACAATTCTGCCCTTGCACATTTCCGCTATCCTACTGCCGATTGCTTCATCAAAATCTAATAGCTTGTCTACACTGTATTCGCAACTTAATATAATTGGCATACCCTTCAAGTATCTGTGATTGATTATTTCATAGACAAGATTGATGTCTGATTCTGTGGTCTTGCCCTTATATAAATCGTCCATCAGTAGAACCGGTGCATTTTTGTATTTGCTCATTTCCCTTTGGTAAAATTCTTCGTCTACTATGTTTTGTTTTAGGTGTGTTATGACTTCTCTATACTGCATATACCGCACTCCTACACCTTGTTCCATGAGTTTATTACTTATTGCTATAGATAAATGTGTCTTGCCGGAGCCGACCTGTTTTAGAAACGCTATTGAGTTATTCCGTTCATTTCGTATTTGTTGAAAATTCTTTACATATTCTTGTGCCATGTCTTTTGCTTCTCTTTGTGTTTGGTTTTTTGGTATGTAGTTGTGAAATGTCTTTTTCAAAAATACTTCTGATATTCCGCAATTTTCAAGGATTCGTTTATAATGTTTGGCTTCTTGACATTTACAGGGCGTTGCTGAGTTTGTCTTAGTATTTATGATCCATTCGGTATCTTTGCAAATTTCGCAATCATGTGCTGCGGACTGCGTAAAATTCGGGTGGGAGTTTGAAAGTCTTTTTATCCTCTCCGTTATGTTGCTTATTGCTTCCATGCTCATCCTCCTTTTTGTTCTTTCCCCATGCGTCCGCATTTTTACACCATGTGTTTATTTGGCTTCTGGGGTTATCCTTTTTCTTTAGCGGTTTATCTATCTTCCCTATAGCCCAATCCTTAACGACACTTATTATGTCTAATATTGGGTATTTGTCGCTTAATCTCTTAAGCATTTCAACTTCCTTTTCTCTGTCTAGTGGATAATCACTAACCCCTTCAAGTATTTTTATAAGTTGGGCTTCTTCTTTAGAAAGGTATATAATATCTTTCTTTAAATTTGTATTTAATAT
>JAQVYH010000135.1 GCA_029004515.1 Eubacteriales bacterium
GTTGTTTTGAGCGCAATAAAGAGAATCGCCCGAGGTGATGTGTTTAGCGAGCACTTCCTAATGAGCGTAGCTACTATTGGTGCTTTCTGCGTAGGAGAGTATGCGGAAGGTGTAGCCGTTATGCTGTTCTATCTATTAGGTGAATTATTTGAGGATATGGCTGTTGATCATTCCAGAAAATCAATCAGCGCATTAATGGATATAAGACCTGATTATGCAAACATTAAGGTTGGAGACGATTTGGAAAAAGTATCGCCTGACGAAGTAAGCATCGGGGATATTATTGTTGTAAAACCGGGAGAAAAAATCCCCCTGGACGGCAAGGTCATTGAGGGAACATCAATGGTTGATACAGCAGCGTTAACCGGTGAATCCGTTCCTCGTGAACTGGAACCTGGCAGCGTTGCTTTGAGCGGATTTATAAATAAGAATGGTGTTTTGACTATTGAAGTAACAAAAGAATTTGGAGAATCTACTGTATCAAAAGTGTTAGATTTGGTACAAAATGCCGGCAGCAAAAAAGCTCAGACAGAAAAATTCATAACAAAATTTGCGCGTTATTATACTCCGGTAGTTGTATTCGGAGCCTTGGCACTTGCAGTAATACCGCCTTTGGTTATTCCAGGGGCAACCTTCTCAGATTGGATTTATAGAGCTTTGGTATTCTTAGTGGTATCCTGTCCTTGTGCATTAGTACTTTCAATACCAATAGGATTTATCGGGGGTATCGGTGGAGCTTCAAAAAGAGGAATATTGGTAAAAGGCGGTAACTACCTTGAAGCATTGAACAATGTTGAAGCAGTAGTTTTTGACAAGACAGGCACTTTAACCAAAGGTGTGTTCAAAGTTACAGCAACAAACCCTCAAAATGACTATACAGATAAAGAGCTGTTAGAATACGCAGCATATGCAGAAAGCTATTCAAACCACCCGATTGCACTTTCGATTATCAGTGCTTACAATACGGAAATTGATAAAAACCGAATTGAAAACTACCAGGAAGTTGCAGGACATGGTATCAAGGTTAATATCAATGGAAAAGAAGTTCTTGCTGGTAATACCAGATTAATGTCCAGTGAAAATATTAATTACAATGATGTTGATATCTTAGGTACTGTAGTGCATGTAGCAATAGATAAAAAATACGCTGGCAGTATCGTGATTTCAGATGAAGTGAAAGAAGATTCGGCTAATGCAATTAAAGAGTTAAAAGCTCTTGGAGTTAGGAAAACAGTTATGCTTACCGGTGACTTAAAGGTGGTAGCAGACAAAATTGGCAATAAGTTAGGTTTAGATGAGGTTTATTCCGAGCTGTTGCCTGCTGATAAGGTAGAAAAAATTGAATTCCTGGAAGCACAAAAATCCCATAAAGGAAAGATTGTGTTTGTCGGTGATGGGATTAACGATGCGCCAGTGCTTGCAAGAGCCGACATAGGTATGGCTATGGGAGGCTTGGGCTCGGATGCTGCGATTGAGGCGGCAGACGTTGTTATCATGACCGATGAGCCATCAAAGATAGCATCAGCTATAAAAATTGCGAAAAGAACTAGGAGCATTGTAATCCAGAATATTGTGTTTGCATTAGGAGTTAAAGCCGTATTCCTCGTATTAGGAGCATTAGGTGTGGCTTCAATGTGGGAAGCAGTGTTTGGAGACATGGGAGTTGCTATCATAGCAGTTTTAAATGCAATGCGAGCAATGAATATGAAAAACATATAAATCTATCTGCATTTTAGCAAGGAGGAAATGAAAAAATGTGAAACAATTGATCGAAACAGCACTTATGAATGAAGCCGATACTTGAATGGTTTGACATAGGGTAATCCGAATTGTCATTGTTTGCTCTTTTATTGTTAGCGTACGAAGAAGATGATATTATATAACTAAGCTATGCTTAACCATTTATGCAAGGGGAGATAACATGTCAATCGATAAGAAAGAAAATGCATTATGCAATATTACCATTATCCATGAAGATATACTAGAAAAAGTAAAAAAAGAAATGACTGATGATGAAAGTTTGTTTGATATGGCTGCGGTATTTAAGGTACTAAGCGATCCTACGCGGTTGAAAATTATTAATGCTCTTCTGTTATCGGAAATGTGCGTATGCGATATTGCAGCCTTATTAAATATGTCTCAGCCTGCAATTTCCCATCATCTGAAATCTTTACGTCAAACTCGTTTGATTAAATATCGACGTGAGGGCAAGATTGCTTACTATTCATTATTCGACGAGCATATTAAAATAATGTTTAGCCAATGCATAACTCATATTAAGGAATAAATTAATAATTATGCCAACTTCGCACTGATTTCATGGAGTCCTGAGGATATCAAGGGGGAACGCTTATTGGCGCTGTGAGGTAGACACAAAGGATATAAGTTGCGTCAGGTCATCCAGCCTCCAATCCTCCCTACGCTGGCATAGAAGCCGAGGGTGTGCACAAAGCAAACGGAACAAACGGAAACGAGGCTGCCGGGTGCATTTTGTATCAAACTCGTGTCCTTTTCCATAGTAAACACAACTTTGACTATGTTGTGTTAAAGGAAGTACCACATGATTAAATCTTTTAATGATTTTATCATGTGGTATTTTTTTATGCGCCAAAGCTGGCGACACCATTTCGTTTTGTGCCACCAGCTATAATAACTCATTATCATAATTTAGAAGTATTTCTATTCTGTCTTGATATACTATGACTTTTTCTACAAAAGCATCAATAATTTCTTTCATTCTTTTTAAAGTACCACTTGTGATAGATTTTCTTACTTCAGCTAAAGCCTTTTCAAGTTTTTCACTAGATAGTGCCGATTGTTCAATTTGCTCTTTAGTCTGATTTAAAAGATTTAGCCCTATATTATCTCAAAGAAAAATATATTCCTCCTTAATAGTAAAGCTTATCTTATTGATAACATTCTTTCATGAAACATTGATTATTGTCATTTTTTGTGCTATCATTACGATGGATAGCATTGAAAATAGTGTAGATTTTTCAGTTTGCGATATTTATATAAAAATGATTATAAGATTTTTAATAGATAACCAAATTGTTTGTTTCATATGGAGTATTGTTGATGATTGCTTACGTGATGTATATGTAGGCGATTAAGCGACAGAATAAAATGATGAGGGCATTATCACAAAAACAGACTTTCACAGAAACTTCAAAGGATAGAGTTATAGAATCTCTAAAAAGAAGAGTACAGTCATTGAAAGAAGAAAATAAGAGTATTAATAAATTTATAAAAAAACTATTGACTTTGACGTCGTGTCGTCCATTATGATTATATTGGAAGGAGGTGAAAGCATGGGTTTAGCAACAATTAGCGAAGTGTCAAGAAACTTAAATATTTCGACAAGAACACTTCGTTATTATGAGCAAATGGAACTTATACAGAGCCAAAAGAAAGAGAATTATGCTTACCGTACGTATGATGAAGTTGCTATAAGACGACTTCAACAAATAATTGTTCTGCGTAAATTGCGTATTCCTTTAAAACAGGTAAAATCAATTTTGCAGAATACAAAGCAATCGCGTATTCTTGAAATATTTCAAGAAAACATTACTCAGCTTGATATAGAGATAACTGCTCTTGCCACTATAAAAACCATTTTACAATCGTTAGTTGCTCGTTTAAATGAGAGTGAAAAAATCAATTCCAAGTTGGACTTGCTTCATGATAATGACATCTTAAAGGTTGTTGAACCTTTGCTCCTTACCAAGATAAACTTTAAGGAGGATAAGTCAATGGAAGAACTAAACAAAGCCAGTGAAAGTTTGAACAAATTACATGATAAGGAGGTTAGAATCATTTATTTACCGCCTGCAACGGTAGCAAGTATTCATTGTATAGGTGTTGCTCCGGAGATTAAAAGCGGAGATTTGCTACACCATTTTATCAGAGAGACAAAACTGTATGAAGTGAAGCCTGATTTTAGGCATTATGGTTTTAATAACCCAAACGGCAATATGCCAGATGGAAGTGACCACGGATATGAAAGATGGGTTACAATTCCAGACAAGTATGAAGTAAAACCCCCTTTTACGAAAAAACAATTTAGTGGTGGATTATATTGTGCTTATATGATTCCAATGGGTTCTTTTGATGAATGGTTTAAGTTATATGATTGGGCACAGAATAATGATAAGTATGAACTGAATTTTAAAGAGCAAATAGTAGAAAGAGAGTGCATAGAGGAACATATTAACTATATAAATAAGTTTATGCTTTCTCCTGATGATGTTACTATTCAAATAGACCTACTCTTACCAATAAAAGAAAAAAAGCAACAGTAGCATGTTAAACACTAGGGATATGAGGGTGCTTTATTTTTCGTGATATTAGTATAATGTGCATTTGTTTAAGAATGCGAAATAAAAATTATTTATATTTTCAGAATATGACACACTGTTGACAAGTAATCTATGAGAAAATAAAATTGAGGTGATTTTATGTATGATTATACATACAGCGATTTTTTGAATACCCTTGATGAAACTGAGAAGATTGTTTTAAATGATATAAACGAGCACATTTTAACGTATTATCCCACATACAAGCCAGTTGACATTAGACCAAACAATAAATCACATAATGAGTGGACACTTAATTATCGTAAATAGCCTAAAGTGGGTAAGGCAATCTGTGAAGTTCGCTCAATCGAAAGTAGGCTACAACTAAGATTTTCTTTTCTGCCAACAGCAATAAAAGAATTTTTGTTAAGGAAAAACATATTTTCAAGCGAATTTACAAATATTGTATTAAAGCAAAGCATATGTGTTGTGGATGTAGCATGTAGATGTTATGGTGGAAGTAAAACGGCTTGCTCATGGCGGCAATATTTTTGGGTTCGCAACCGATTAATTATGGCTTGCCCGTACCCCTGGGTTTATTTTAAAGATTTGAATGCAGACAATTTGAAAGATATAAAATTACTTTTAGATTTACAGATGCATCATATGACACAGGACCAAAAAGATATAAAGGGAGAAACTTATACTGATGTTAACATTCAAAGATGCGGAGAAGTGAAGATAATACATATTGGAATACAGAGTTTAGATATTGATACATTTGTACTATCTGACCATGTTGATAAACCTGTAAGGTTGGATAAGTATGTTAATCTATACAATCTTATATCAATGGGTGAAAAAATGGACTTTGGTTTTATCAAAGCGATAGTTCCGCATGCGGAATAAATTGTGCAGATAAAAATTATGTATATAATGAGATACCCGAGGGAAAGTATGCGTCTATAACTATTTCAGACCCAATGTCATTTTCAACAAATCGGGCATGGAATTATATTGCCAACTGGACTTTAGTCAATAATGAAAAAATTAAGGGCGTTTTTCTGAATGAAGACAATACCGCTTGCTTTGTAAGAATATACAAAGAAAACGGTGAAGAATATA
>JAQVYH010000136.1 GCA_029004515.1 Eubacteriales bacterium
TGTACTGGATATCCATTCTCGTCAGTTCCAAGAACATTGACTTCCTGTATTGCGCCCTTAAGATAATATCCTGTAAAGGGATATGTTGTAAGGTGAGCAAGCTCTCCTGTTGCTTCTTGTGTATTTATCAATGCAAGGAAGTTTGAAACTCCTCTCTCCTGACCATCAGAAGGCTTATTGATAAGTGTAGAATTCATATATCCAGGGAATATGCCTGTTATTGATGTGGAGCCACCGCCATCAAGATTGATTGCATTGATGCATCCAAGTTCTTTAAGTCTGCTTGCAAGGGTCTGGAGCCTTGCACCGTAGCTGTGACCTGTCAGTCTGCCGTCTATTGCATAGAAGATAAGCTTACCGCTAGAAGTTATGCCTACTGCGCTTCGTGGTGCGGCTGACTGATCAACATCTGTTATTTTGCCATCAGCGATAATTCTTCCGCCTGTTGCACCGAGGATGTATTTTGCATTGTTCCATCTCTCGTCGCCCTGTGCTGAAGATGTTAGGGTAACTTTTTGTCCCTCTTGGAATAGTGCAATCTCATTTTGTCTTTCCTGATCGGCCCTGTCATCAAGGGTCAGCACAAGTTTTCCCTTCGGGATTTTAATTGAACCGTCAGTTTTAATCACCGATTCAACAACACCTGTTATTGCAGTGCCGACTTTAAGATCGCCATCAAGTTCGCCGATAATAACATTAGTACCCTTGCCCTTTGCGTAGGTTTCTTCGCCAAACTTATCTGTAAGGAGATAGAGGGAGTATGGCTGACGATATTTATTTACAAGGTTTGCCTGAACTTCGGTTTCTTCAACCTTAATGGTTGTATATAGATGCAACCATGACATAAAGGCTGTGCCATCCTGATTTATACCGATAGCATCCGTGCCAACGCCGCCCTTTGTGATTACCTCGCCGTCCATTACGCAGTCACTCATAGGTACGCCGGTTTCAAGTGAGAAGAAGTCAGCATTTAAAAGCATCATAGGAAAGCGTCCGTCGTTTTCCATCTGTTTTGCCATATCGCTAATGGGACGCTTGCCATAAAGAGCTGCACCATTGACAATTGCAGGTACAACCTTTTCGTTGGGAGTGTATTCAAAATAGTATTCAGTTTGCTTACCTACGCTGTCCTGATCACTGAAAAATATGTTCTTGGTAAAGTATGTACCCTCTCCAAATCGTTCTGTTGCAGTATAGAGAACCTCAGAGCCAAGTACTGATGCACTGGCAACTGTTGATAATAATGCTATGGACATTGCTGTCACAGCAGAAATAATTCGTCTTAATGTCAATTTATATTTCGTCCTTTCCTGTGGAGTTATTAATATTGTATCATAAATGTATTTTATAGGTCAATGGTTAATAATTGGCTTGATAACTATTATACAATTAAACAAGGCTAAATGTTGTATAATTATGGGTAACAATCGCGATTAAATTTGTGCAATTATCGAAACGCTTCATATTGCTATTGAATTTGTGATGTGTTAGAATCACATTATCGGAGGCGAACATCTATGACAAACGACTTGACAAAGGGCAATCCTGCAAAACTAATACTTTTATTTACGCTCCCTTATTTAATCGGAAACCTTTTTCAGCAGTTGTATAATATCGCCGACACAGTAATTGTTGGTAGAACCCTTGGCGTTGATGCCCTTGCGGCGGTAGGCTCAACAGGTTGTCTTGTGTGGTTTGCTATGGGCTTTGTCCATGGTGTGTGTACAGGCTTTTCTGTAATCACAGCTCGGTGCTTTGGCGCTGGTGATAAAGGCGGTGTAAGAAGAGCCTTTGCAATGAGCCTTGTGCTCGCTGCTATTATGGCAGTGATTATGACCACTCTTTGTTTGTTGTTTGTAAAGGGGTTACTTAAGCTTATGAATACCCCTGATGATATTTTTGACAGAGCGTATATCTATATAACAGTTATATTTGCAGGTATTCCTGCTACAACTCTCTATAATCTTTTATCCAATCAAATAAGAGCTTTGGGTAATAGCAGAACTCCTCTGATTTTCCTTATTGTTGCATCGATTATTAATGTTGTTCTTGACTATGTGCTTATTCTTGTATTCAATATGGATGTGGCAGGAGCTGGTGTTGCCACAGTTATTGCACAGCTTGTGTCAGGCGTTTTATGTGTTGTTTATATTGCGCACAAGGTTCCCTTGCTACATCTTACTAAAGATGATTTTGAGTTTAACGTACCTATAGTTAGAAACCTTTTGCATGTGGGTCTGCCAATGGGCTTTTTGAATATGATTTTGTCTATCGGTAGTATCACCTTACAATGGGCAACCAATCAGCTTAGCACAACTGCTGTTGCTACAATTACTGCAGCAAACAAGCTTGAACAGATTGCCAATCAGCCTGTCCAGTCGTTTGGTGCGGCAATTTCGGTTTATGCGGCACAAAATTATGGTGCACGGGACATAAATAGAGTTAGGCAGGGTGTTAATAGCAGTATTATTATGTCTCTTATATGGGTTGCTATATCATCAGTTATAATGATTCTGTTTGGTAGGAATCTCATGCATCTGGTAGTAGGCAGTGACGCATTGCCTATCATTATAAGTGATGGTAGACTATATATGATAATAAATACAGTTTGTATGGTACTGCTTTCACCGTTAGTAGTTTATAAAAGTGTTCTCCAGTCCTTGGGGAGAGCCTTTATGCCAACTGCATCAGGCTTTGCAGAAGTACTATGCAGAGCGGGGGTTGCAGTGTTCCTTGCTCTGGAGTTTGGCTTTATAGGATTATGCTTTGCAAATCCTGCGGCATGGATAGGTGCGCTGTTGTTCCTTGTACCGGACTATTTTATATATATGCGCAAGCTATCAAAAGCAAACACTAACCAAACTCATAAACAATCAGCATATGAATTTGATATTGTTTGTTCAGAATGATAAATTTGTGACTAAAAAGTAGAGATTGTGACAAATAGTAGAGCCGATGTGGCATTACAGCACCTCGTTTTGGTCATAATAACCCAGGTGCAATTAGTTATATGTGAAATATGCACAAAAATATATGTATGAAATTTTGCATTTTTACTAAAAATTCATCTTGCGTCAAGTGTCGATATTTGTTATAATGTGCTTGCACAAGTTGCTAATAATCTTTTTCATTCCATCCCTTATGCAAAAAAGCCGACCCGATGTCGGCTTTTTTGTTATTCTTTTTTATTTAAGTATCATAGTTGTAATTTCCTTTGGATTGATAGTTATTTCACCCTCACTATCTTGAACTTTTTCTCCCTGTAGATTTGATATTCCCTTTACTTTTGCAAAGTCGCTTGTAATGTTTGCGTATCCGACTTTGCCATCGGTTTCATACATACGAATAAGGATTTTCTCATTCTCTGTATAAAGAGCGGTAGTGAGGATATTGTCAGAGCTTTCAATATTAACAAAGACAATCTCATCTTTATATTCTCCATTACCGGCAGTAGCATATTTTATTATAGGCTTGTGATTGTATTCGTATGCGCTTTGGTGCACCTGATTGTTACTTTCAAATGGTACTATAGCAAAATCGTGGGTATATTCACCAAACAGGATTCTTTTGCCCCATATATAATCATTTGAATATTCAAGAGGTAATGAAAGATGACCGTCTTCTTTAACAGAACACATAGAGCCCATATTGAGGTATGCAAATTCACCCTTGATTCCTGTCCAATAGTTACCCTGAATGTACTTTTCATCTGTATCACTTATAACAAATGGCAAATCTCTGACCCCCTGACCATCTGACATAAGAGGGAGGATAAAACGAAGCTTATTCTCGTGGATAAATCCGTTTGTATCGTCGAGGAATTCAAATTCGCCTGACGAACCTATCTTTTCTCCGTGATGGTCAAAGCATACTTTGCACTCTATCCTATCTGTACAGTTATGTATATTCATTGTAAACTTGTAAGTTATATCTCCGATATTTCCAATCTGTACGCACTCTACAAAACTTGCGTGTGAGTATACAAACCATTTTCCTGTGCTTATTGATTCTTTTTCATCTATTATTCCCTTAAAGAGCATACCTGTATCACTCTTTGTAATGTATCGGTTGCCCTTTTTATAGTAGATTGATTTGATCCCGTTATCGTCAAGGTCTATGATGTAATTATCCGTTTCTATATGACTGTTTGTGTTTTCCGTTGGCGTGAGCTGAATGTTATCATCTGCCACAATACCATAGCACTTTGCAGAGAATGGCTTTAATGTAGCTGTGAAGTATATATTACCCCCTGTGCATTTCTTTCTTCGTTGTCTTTCATAGTCAAGCTCACAAGGGATTCTTTCATCTGCGCATACTGCTACGAATCCCAATCCACCATTTTTAAGACCAAAATGAATATTAGCTTTTATAGGTATTTGGACTTCTCTATCCAATGGATTAATTACTATTATATTGTTGTCATATTCTCTATTAAATGCATTCCGGATTATATCAATAGAAGAGGATATAACTCTCTTTGAGAGATCTAGTGACTCGTTTGCGAAGCCTTCAGTTTCGCTAATCAATCCGCAAATCTGCAAATCGTGATGCTGAACTATAAGTGCCTTTTTCCAAGCGTTAGTAAGCCCCTCTGTCTCGGTTTTGCCTGTTAACATGTATGCAAATGCATTGCATCTCTCGGCAATAATTGCATCGTTTTCACAAAGTCGTGCAAGGCGCATAAGACTTCCACCACAGTATCCCCAAGGCATACGCACCTTAAAGTCATTTGCCTGTGTTTTAAATGGAACTTTAACTGCATCTTTATATATATCTTTTAAGTCTTCCAATAGCACCCACTCATATTTATCCTTGCCCTGGGTGTACTCAATCATCTTATCACATCTAAGGTCCATATCGTCATATCTTGATGCAAGGAGTGGCTCTATATGAGAGAACTGACTTTCAAAATCATCTGGTGATTCATCTGTATTATCCGGCCAGCGAGTTAGAAACCAGTTGTCGACTGTGGTCTTGGCAAATCGTGCGCCCTCTCCATCATAGGTAGGGATGGTGTCAATTTCGCTTCCGTCCTCACCAATCCAACTGCAATATGATGCATCAATTGTAGGGTTATAGCCATACATCATAAAGTGCGTACGCATAATTGCCTGTCTATAGCCAACTTGACTTAGTATCTGTGGAAGCTGACTGTGAAGAGCATGCTCGCTGATTGCATAAACTGGTGGGGTGCAGCCCAATATTTCAA
>JAQVYH010000137.1 GCA_029004515.1 Eubacteriales bacterium
CCAAAAAAGACATATCCATTACATCCCATATTGTTTCGTTCATCAATCTCAATATCTTGTAGGGTCAAAATGCTATTTTTTACCTCATCATCTACATCAACCAATAATTCTTCATATTTAATCATCCTATTGTTCCTTGCCTATGCCACATAATACTGATGCTAAAGCATTTGTTTGATATTTAAATGTCTTATCGCAATTCTTTATTACATTTTCGTTCTTCTTTATATAACTTGTAATTGTATTAGGATGTAAGGAAACAATTGGTACCTCTATTAAATTGATTAATGCCTCAATTCTAAATGCGTTCGGTCCAGATAACTGTCTTCCTTTATCCATTGGTTTTCGTAAATACACTTTTTCTATTTCATTACCAATAACAAATTCCTTTACTGTATATAGAAACTCTTTGTATAAATCCTGATCCTCATTATTCAAAGCAATTTTTGTTAAATCATTTTCAATGTATTCACTGTCTCCGTGACCATCCGTCTTACAAACTGCAAATATTGCCTCATTTCCTTTTATATCAATTCCACATACAATCATAATTATAATCCCCCTATTCTACTGGAATGACTTCCTATGTATATTTCGTAGTGCTTATTATCCTTTTCAATTCAGAAATTGTAAACTGTCATAAAAAACTTTCACTACTATTTTACCATCAATACCCATTTCCAACCACTGTTATTATATGTAAAAAGCAGCCATCGCTTCTCCTGCAACAGCTGCTCCTATATCTGCTATTTCTTCCATCCATCCATCATCTCAACTATTATCCGAAGTTCTGTCGTGATATTTTGGTCAATATTCTCGGCGGATATTTTATGTAACTGCGGCTCTATTTCCTCGAGCCGCTCTTTTATCTTTTCGTAAAATGCTTTGTTACCTATTACAACAATCTTCTGGCATAACGTACTTTGTATCATATATTCCTGTTTGACTCTTCCGCTGAGATTAACCCTTATATCGAGTTCTTTTCGTTCCTCAGGAGACATTCGGAAATTAACTATGACATCCCTTTTTCTGTTATGCTCGTCCTTTTTCTTCTTTACAACATCGGTACTCAAAATCAATTCACCACCTGTATGCTGTTAAGATCATTTAGTTTGCTTGCAATCTCAATTTGCTTGGAAGGAAACATATGAGCATAGTGCATTGTAATATTGATATTCTCATGTCCCATTCTGTTTGCAATATCTACCGGGGTAAATCCCATTTCAATTAGAAGCGATACATGACTATGACGCAAATCATGAACCCTTATTCTCTCAACTCCTGCAAGCTTGGAACCTCTGTCCATTTCGTGATGCAGGTATCCTTTGCTAAGCTGAAACAATCTGTTATTGGGCATAAGTCCGTACATCAAACCTTCCATTTCTTCAAGTTCGTTGCTAAGGAATTCCGGAATTTGTATTTTCCGATTACTCTTCTTTGTCTTTGGAGATTTAACATAGGTTTCTCCTTTTAACCTTTGTAGTGATTTGTTTATGCTTATGATATTATTCTTGGTATCAATATCCTTGGGCGTTAATGCGAGAAGCTCACCCAACCTCAAACCTGCCCAGTAAAGCACTTCAAATGCATAATAAGATTGTGGTCTATCACTTATAGCCTCAGAGAATTTCATATATTCTTCTCTTGTCCATATCTTTGTTTCCTCTCCTTTGCCGTCTCCAATACTTCCGGCTTTTCTAACCGGATTTGAATTGAGTTCATAAAGACGTATAGCATGATTAAAGATTGCACTTAGTTGTGCCTGTATTGTTCGCAAATATGTCTGCGAATATGTCTGTCCGTTTTTATCTGTTTCCAACATCATCGCATTTTGCCACTTAACAATATCCGAAGCCTTTACTTGATTCATTTTCTTTTGTCCGAAATACGGAACAAGCTTTGTGTTAATGACATGCTCCTTGGTTAACCAAGTGTTGTACTTTAACCTTGGTTTGATATCTTCGGCATAAACCTTTATAAAATCATTAAAAGTCATATCCAAGGTAGCCGCTTCTCTTTGTCTAAAACTTAGTTCCCATTCAAGAGCTTCTTTCTTAGTCCTAAATCCTCGTTTGTATTTCTTTTTATTTTCACCTTGCCAGTTCTTATAGTAAAACGCTGCATACCAAGTATTTCTTTCTTTGTCTTTATATGTTGCCATTTTCTACACCCTCTTTCACTTTATTCAGTCCGTAAAATCTTTCTATATAATATTGTCTGCTAACCCTCCCGGATATTGTCATATAGCCTTTTTCCTCAAGTTCATTGTTCATCTTCTTCATCAACTTATAAGCAAATGGCTTTGATACCCCCAGATCGGCAGCTACTGTATCAGCTGTTACAAATATTGAGTTTTCCATGGATAAACCTCCCACTTAAAAAGGAAGCTTGGCTATATAATAGCCGCACTTCCTCATAGCGTAAAACCTGCGATTACTTTAATTGCAGAGTTGACTTTAACTATTTAATTCCTAAGCTTATCAATACAGCCGTATTGACTTTCTTCATATCTTTTTCTTCTATTGCACCCAGAGATTCAGATAATCTCAATTTATCTATTGTGCGTATTTGCTCTAAAAGAAGGATTGATGGCTGTGATAATTCCCCAACTTTTTCAAAATACACATGAGTTGGAATTCGTCGCTTCACACTTGTCTTAGTCGTAAAAGGTGCAATAATCGTTGTCGGACTAAAACTATTTCCTTTATCATTTTGAATGATAACAACCGGTCTTTTCCCACTTTGTTCACTTCCTGCGCCTTCTCCCAAATCTGCCATATAGATATCACCTCTTTTTATCTGTTTTGTTTTCATAATAAGTACCTCCGTTCGTATGTAGCCCCGGATTTCTCCAAGGCTATGAAAAAGCACCTATTTGTTCTCAACACCCCGGTACATCGGGAAGTCATCAAGCGGCAGGTTGCTGATCTGCTCCACGGGTCTCTTCTGCCCCTGCATGGTTCTCATGCAGCCGTTTCCATTGCGATGTCTGTGGCTAAACGGGAGTATCATTATCCTCTTGAACCTTCATGGCACTACAGCAGAGGCAATCTGCCGTTTACAGCCGGATATTTATCGCTGCCCTAAGCCATAGGCGTATCCGCTGACGGTGCTTTCACAAAACGTGGTATTCAAAAGAACGTACCTGATGAATGTGTATTCAGTCGCCAATGTTCTGCGGAATAGGCAAACTGAATTGCACTCATCCAGCTACGCTGTATGGGTATAAAAAATGCCCTTCCAAGTGGTGGCACCGGGAAGGGCAAAAATATAAGGTTCTAAATAAACTTTTTTAATTTTTTTCTTATAGTATTAAATTGTTGCGCCAGAGCAGACTGTGAAACGCCCCATTCATCCGCTATTTTCTTATGAGTTTTGCCTTCAAAAACATATGCGGTAATTATTACAAGCTGCTTTTCTGACATGGATTTAAGAGTTTTATAAATCTCATAGTTTTCTATTTGTTCAATCCAATCAAGGTAATCTGTAAAATGCTTATCGCAAGCTGTTAAGTTTTCAAAGAATTTATCGTAAAGCTGGTTTTGCCCCTCATCTTTATCAAAGGCATCATCATTAGGAGATACTGTATCCAAATGTTGATTGTGTCTTGCGAATACTCTCTCTGCCTTAAACATCTCCCAATCATACTTACGTATCTCTTCAGTTCTCTCCTCTGACAATCCTGCTTTCTTATATTCTTCTTTCAATTGATTCCACTTTTTTTCAAACTTGATTTTCTCCGTCTGGTAGTTAAACTTCATTTCATTCCTCCTGAATTTCAAAAGATGTAATTTCTTCTTTAAAATTCAGAAGGTCTACGGATACTTCGCTATATATGCTTCCCACTGCTTTTTCATGTGGCTCCCTTCCGAGCCAAAACGAAAGCAATGGTAAAAAAAGGTACAAAAAAACCTGACAAAACATCAGCTAATCTTTAATAAGATTGCTCTCGTTTTGTCAGGCTCTTAATGATTCTTGTCAAGTTCAGACCATTCACAAACTATTGATTCTCAGTGTCGCTCTTAGGAGTTCAAGCTCGGTTCAGCGATTCTTCCGATAATCTCAAATTATTTAGTTGTCTTATAATTCATTCTTTTTCAGCATTATATGCTGCCAAGTGTTCGCACACTTTTAATTCTGTTCCGGAGTGCATTACTGTTAATTCACTATGGCACTTTGGACATTGGACCTCTATCTGGCTTTCCCTCATACTCTTAAAAAGTACTTTGCCACATTTAGGACAAGTGATAATATACTTCCCGCTGCTATTTCTCACATGTATCCCTCCCTTATCTCACTTCGCATCATTTACTACATGTTATTGATACCTCATCAAAAGGAAGACATTGATACTAAGCTGCACATTTTCATAACTGTTTTATGACGTTTACGGCAACACCTTGAATATTGCAGTTATCTACAAAGATGTCTTCCATCGTTTCGTTTTCAGGATGCAGTCTAATCCTCTTGTTCTTCTTATCTCTGTAGAATCTTTTAAGCGTTGCTTCATTATCTATAAGTGCAACAACAATATCTCCTTCTTTCGCTTCTTCCTGGCTTCTTATTACAACCAAATCGCCGGGATCAATTCCTGCATCTATCATGGATTCTCCTCTGGCTCTGAGTATATAAAATGGACCTTTGCCAAATAACGCTTCAGGGAGGGAAACATACTCTTCAATATTCTCTTCTGCAAACTGCGGAAGTCCACATGCAATATTTACTATTACAGTATTTCCAACACCGTAGTTATAACTTCCATAAGGATAGTATTGAATCACATGAGTGACATACTGCTTATCACCATAACTTGTCCAGCCTTTTTCCTTTGCCATCTTATCCGAATAGTCACTGACATTTTGAACGGTATATCCTCCGTCCTTCTCCATAGCATATGTTATATATCCACTTCCAAAGTTATATCCTTGAAGTGCTAATCGTATATGGTCCATATCAACTGGATTCTCAACTTTTGCTTTTGTTAGCACATCTTTCAATGCTGTATATGCTACTCTAATAGTGGTCCACTTTTTAAGTAATTTCTACTTGAAAAATGGTCCACTATTTTAATTTTAGAATCCATATGTCATAATACATATGGAGGTATAAAGGAGTGAAAAATTTAAT
>JAQVYH010000138.1 GCA_029004515.1 Eubacteriales bacterium
GTGCAACCTTATATTCTCTTACAAAGTTATAACAATCAACAGGATTACCCTTGGCATTGCTAAAAGCAGTTGTATAAACTTCGTTTGGAATACCCTTACCAATTATTTTATAAGCCGCCGCATTTGCAGGATATGAACCAAGGGCTGTGTTCATAGAAAGGTCAGCACCCATAGTCTTTGCATTGATTACATCGATTGATTCGAAACCAGCGATACTACCGTCAAGCTGAAGGAGCAAACAAGCGAGTTCTTTCATTGTAATATCGTTTGCTGGGTTAATCTGGCCGCCTGCATAAAGTGTTACACCCTTTTTGTATGCATATGCAAGAGCAACCTTTTCTCTATCTGTAAGGTCAGATGATACACCGCTGTAGAGAGGTTCTTTTGCTCCATATGCCTGTCCTTTTTTAGCCTGTCTTAATGTAGCTGATGTGAGAGCTGAAAGTGCATCCTGTACAGTTGCATTCTTTGCGCCAAATGCCGCATTGTTATTTTCTTCACCAATAACTGTTGCAAGAGCATTCACATTAAACGCATTTTCGCCTTCATAAGCCTTTGTCTTAGGGTATACTCTATATGTAAGATTCATCTCTTCAGAACCAAGTCTTACCATAGCAAGAGCAAGCTCATCGTTTGTAATCTTGGCATTTGATAAATATGCTTTATCAAAAAGCTTTGACTTTTCAAATATTGTCTTGTATACATTTTCATCAATAGCATTGATAAAGTCATTCTGATTTTGTACTGTGCGTGCTCTAACAATAAGTGCAGCAGCCTCTGCCCTTGTAAGTGTATCATTAAGACGAAGGTTAATGCCATCATCACCTGTCATAACGCCATATGCATACATCCAAGCAACAGCATCAGAATTGCTGCCCTGGTTTGTAATCATTTCAGGAATCACAACACCCTTTACGCTTCCATTTCTTGCCCAAATAAGGTTAACAACATCACCTCTTGTAATAGGAGTATCAGGATTGAAATTGTTATTAGAAGCGCCAGCAAGCCCTGAATACATTATATAGTCATATGCCCAATGTCCTGCTATGTCATTAAATACAACTGGGCTGATAACCGGGCCTTTTCCTATCATCTTAACAAATTCCGCACGTGAAACTGTATTACCAGGACGGAATGAACCATCTTCAAAGCCATTAATTGTACCATCACTAACGAGGTTGTTAACATAGGAATACGCCCAATGATTTGATGGTAGGTCAGAGAATGCAATGTCAGCAAATGCAAAAACACAACTGCTGATAACTATAGCTGCACAAACAACTAAAGAAACTATTTTTTTCATTTTGAAACATCCTTTCAAATTTTGTAAGATTATATCTCAAGTTCATTTTTTACTACTTCTACTGCCTCATGGGAGATATTACAACTCAAAAGATATATAGGAGTAACCTCAAGTACCTTACCAATCATAGTAAGCGCATCGTTCATAAGTTCTCGGGTAACAGGTCTCTTAATCTGCTCAAAAAATCTCCTTATAGCCTCTGTTGAAGACAATCTCTCGATGTGGTTATCCTCCGAACGCTGTATAAAACAAATTGCCTTTAATGGAACTGCTTTATTCTTATTTATACCTGACGTGCCACAAAAAGGCGTTCCAAACAATATAGCTTGTCCATTTTCAATAACTATTGCGGGAGTATCATCATTAATAATCTCAATACTATCACCATACACTTCTTGCCAAAGAGATGTATGAGTTGATTTACCTACTCCGCTATGTGCCGAAAAGACAATACCATTGTTGTTAAATGAAATAGCTGATGAGTGAAGAACAATACCTCCATGTTTTAAGCAAATATATTTGAATATATCACGAAGAGCATTAAAAGCAAAATAATCATCAGAAGCATTAAGATGCTTTCGTATATCAAAAAATGATATGTCAATCTTACTCCACTCTTTATTTGCCCTTATCTGCATATAGCAAGTGCCTGTATGCTTATCATAGTCATAAAGAATATACCCATCGTCGGTTTCATCCCAGCTTCTGTAGCCATTACCCTCTTGATATATTCCGCATTTGCTTGGAAGTATATCTTTAAGAGTACCGGTTATTACCGCATCAGAGGGCAAATCACCATAATACAAATAAGGCTTCATATCACTTTGTATACCTTTATCTGAAAACCCATTATATTCAATTATAATACCAGCAATTAAATACCTAGATATGAATATCACCTGACCTTTATTTACTCAATACCCTATCTTTCATAAAGCCAATAATCATATATTATCTTGCATTTTATATGTATACAAAGTAATAAATATAGCAATTACATAATACCATAACATGCGAATAAAGTCAAATTGAAATTAGTGTAAACAACGCATTCTATAGCGATTTTTGGTTAAAATTGTCAGCTTACATAATATGGCGAAAACAAAAAGGACTGACTATCGAGTCAGTCCTTTGAATATTAGTGATTACGCCTGTTCTGAACCTGTCTGTGAGTATAATCTAAGGTTATATGTTGTAACACCAGTTGTTGAATCAAATGCAATACCTTCGCCATATACTTCATCGGCAGTGATGTTTTCTTTAACTGAAAGTTCTACAACATCAAGTGTAGGTTGTTCATACTTTTTCATAATAACGATTCCTCCTATTAGAATATATAAGTACTATATAATATCCGAAATTAGTCAGCGTAGGTATAAACGCCATCTACACAAATGTAAGCACGTGTTGTGTAGCTATCTCCAAGCTTAATAACGCCTAAACCACCGTCTACAAGTTTAACAGCATATCTACCGTTTGAGTTACCCATAGCTGGATATACGATAGCACCTTCTGTTTCAACTGTGAGATCAGCAATGCTGCCTGGGCAGAATACGATACCATAAGAAACTTCTGTTGTTACAGGAGTTGATTCTGGAATACTTACTGTAGCAAATCTTGCTACATAATATTCTTCTGGTGCACCAGTAGTATCGATTTGCTGTTCTTCCTGAGCGCCGATTGTAGGAGCAACCTCTTCGTCAGCTACGAAAGTAACTGTGTATGTCTGACCGCCTGCTGTAGCAACTGCGCCTGTATACTCAATATCGTTCACATAAGCTTTGCCGCCTGTGAATTCTGCAATTGTAAGTGTACCAGCTTCGCCATTACCAAGAACTGCGTCATAAGTAACCTGAAGGTCTGTGTCGTTTATAACAGTTACTGCAAGAGGATCGATATTATCGCCTGCTGTTGCAGAAACAATACCGCTTGTTGAACCAGCGATAATTGCTGTGCCTGAAGGAAGAGTTTCGCCCTTAGCTACTTTATAATCGAATGTAGCCACGCCAGCTAAAGCTGCCTTCTGGTTGATGTAGATAATCTCGGTATCAGCGATATCAGCATCTGCGCTATTGTGAACAAGATATGTTACCTGTTCATCGGCATCTGCACCTGATACTTCTGTGCTAACTGTAATATAGTCGCCCTTGTAAGTTGTTGTTGTAACTGTTGCAGCAAGTGCTGTTGAGCTAACGAGCATCATAGCAACGAGAGCTACCGCAACATACTTGAAGAAATTCTTTTTCATAGAAATTAACCTCCATATGTAAGTTTTCATTATTTACTTGTTCATTATATACCTTTTAAGTCCAATTGTCAATCCTTTTTAAAGTAAACTTTGCACAAATTTGGATGATTGTTTTTGTGCATTGTGTTCAACTTCTCTTAGCGCGAAATTTGTTGTATTAAGTGTTTGTTTCCATAAATTTTACAATTCCGTTTTTTATGCAGAGTTGTCTGTCACACACATCAAGTGCCGCCTGTTTATGCGAAACAATTATGCACATTTTATCCTTCATGCTGCGAAGGTTTGTAAGAACCCTTGCCTCAGTTTCTTCATCTAGAGCCGAGGTGGCCTCATCAAGAAGAACTACAGGTGCGTCATAATAAAGCGCCCTTGCAATTGCAATTCTTTGAACCTGCCCCTCGGAAAGACCAAGTCCTTTTTCACCAACGGTTGTATCCAATCCTTCAGGCAATTCGCAAATGAAATCCCATATATCTGCGCCTTTTGCAGCAGATATAATTTTGTCTTCATCAGCATTTTCCATAAAAAATGTTATATTATCACGAAGACTGCCCGAAATAACCATATTGCCTTGAGGTACATACGCAAACATACTTCGGGTGCTTTCATCAACAGGGATTCTTTTCCCATCTGCCTCTATAAAAATCTCACCGCTGTCCTGTCTGATGATTCCCATCAGTAGCTTTAGCAGTGTGCTCTTTCCAATACCGGATATGCCTGATATTGCAATAAAATCACCTTTATTGATAATAATCTGCGCATTATTAAAAATAACATTCTCCCTATCATACGAGAAGCTTAGACCCTCTGTCTTTATACATTGCATTTTTTTATACAGCTCTTTACCGTCCAAAGGCTGTTTAGAGATGGTTTCTATATCCTCCACTTCTATAATACGCTCCGCTGAAGCAACCATATTATAGTATTGGGGAAGTAGCCCTGCTAGGGATTTGAACGGAGCCTCCAGTTGCGTAAAAAGCTGAAGAATCGCAGTTAGCGTACCAACTGTCATTATCCCTGCTGCTATTTTGTAAGAACACCAAACAAGTGCAAAATAATAACCAACTGTAATAGCAATATAAAAAGCTATATTTGCACTGATGCTTATGTTATTTCTTTTAAGCTTTAGTTGGAAATTGTTCCATTGAAGATGTCTTGACTTATCTGTTACGACCTTTTCGCCACGGAATGTCTTGATAACCAAAGCATTCTGCAAACTTTCCAACATAAAAGAACGAGTCTGCCCTTCCGTTTCCTGGCAAGCTTTGTGAAGCTTTTTCATGCGTTTACTGTATAGTCTTGCGATAATCAGAACTATAGGAAACACACATAGACAAATAAGTGCAAACCGTTTGTCAAGAGAATAAAGAGCCACAAAGCTAAATAAAGCCTTGGTTATAAGCATCATACCATCGGGGATTATTCCCATAACACCATTAACAACAACATTTACATCATTGTATATGCGA
>JAQVYH010000139.1 GCA_029004515.1 Eubacteriales bacterium
CCACTTTCATTTTTTTGATACGTTTCCCATCGCCAAAATCCAGCAAATCTTCACGTTTGAAAACATTTAATAGTTTGTTTAGAATGCCAAGCTCGGCCGAAGTCATTAAAAAGGCTTCTTCGGGGTCGATTAATTTACAATACGCCCATAATTGGCCTAAATCTCGCAGTGTTAAATTTGTCTTTTTAGCTTCGATGAAGAACAGTTTTATAATATTATTTTTCCGAGCTACTCCCAATATATCAATTTGGATATCAACACCAGTCGCGAAATCGTTGACAATACCAAGCTTGGCCAACACCTTGTCAAGTCTTTCTGCGTGGGCGTCAAGAGTGGTTATTTCAAACCCTTTGTACTTGTCCATTAAATATTGATGTAACCACAATCGCATCGGTTCATATAACTCAAACTCACTACGCACGTTCTTTCTATTCGCCATAACCCAATTCCTTCGCTATCTCAGTCCATGAGTTAAAGTGTTTTCCCCTAATGGTAAGAGGTATAAATTCATCATCTTCACCCGGATGAACAGGCTTCTCTTTGTTTTTGATTTTTCGTGTCTCCCAATAGTATCTATGCGTATATTTTTCCGGTTCTTTATTATCTTGACGGTATCCTGCAAGGAGTTCGTCAGAGTACATCTCTAATGCTTGTTGCTTATGTATTATTCCAAAGCCGACTGGAACAAACTCATTAGCCCAGACCTTCACTTGATGTTCCTTTTTCCAGAAATTTGGCTTTCCTTTGTTATACTTCTTTAGTTGTCCATCCCTCATGTTTGGATGAGCCCAATCTATATTTTGCACTGGAATATCAGTCGATTGCAGCAGATTGCATATATCAATTACCATTTGCCAATTATGGGGAATTTCAAGATAGACTCTATGTTGATACTTAGCTCCAACATAGTAATTGCTACGCCGTATATAACCAGTAACATCGGCAAATCCCTTAATAAACTGCCTACGTTCATCAAGAGTACAATCAAATATATCTTTGTGAATGCATATGTCATTATGAGAAACAGCATTCCCTACATATCTGTTTATTTCTCTAATAAGATAGTCCGAGTTAGGCTTTACGAAAGAAAGCACCGTTGATGACTTATTTTGTATAAAGTCAAGCCCTGCACCTATTAAAGGCTCAATTATGCTTCTAATATCTGAAATACTTGCTTTTACGTACAATTTCACGTCATGTATTTCTTCAGTTTGCAGTTTTTTATGTGGAATATCGATAGACACAATTGTATTTATAGCAGTTCTTTGTATCTCACCATTGCCACATATCATGCCTAGCAAATAAGCCATCTCTATATTCATACAGCACCTCTTTTAGTTATATCCTAAACGATATCCACTATCGAAAAGAAACCACATCAATTTATTATCATCCAGTCTATAGTCGAATTCATCGGAACGGTAATTGTGGTTTCTATATTTCCTTCCGTTCCAGTATACGGGAATACCTGTTGTGTCATTGAAATAAATTCTAAGCTCAATACTCCATTTATCAACTGTATTACTTAACAAACAGATGCCGTCATCACCAATGGCAACATTTTCTGCATATGAACTGTTATATTTAGTTATGAAGTTTTGTATCTTATCTTGCTTGCCTTCAACGTCAATAAAAATTCTTTGATTGTTATGCTGCAAAAAATCTAAAAATTCTTGATACATAAATATTCCCCCTACTTTTTAATAAAGATTAAAATGTACTCATGTACCTTATTAATGCGATACTTATAAGGGTAACCCAATGGCCTCATGTTGTTATAATCTTGTTGTCTATCCCAAATAATGATATCATCAAATATGTATCCACGTTGTTGCAACTCAGTTGCCAAATCGCTGTGCAGAGGATAAAAATCGCTTTTTTTTCGTATATCCATTACATTTACAAGACAATAGGCTCCAGGCTTTAAGACCCGATTAACTTTTGCAAATAATCCACCTAAGCTACTAATGAACTCCTTGTAATTTGGAATGTTACCTATATCGTTTTCCTTCTCGGAATAATTTGTCGACTCTTTACCATCAGCACTACGCTTCATATTTAGAATATCCCAATATGGCGGAGATGTAACGCACAAATCAAATGAGTCCTTTTCAAGATTGTCTAGTTCTATAAAGCTGTCACCGTTAATTATCGTGATATGGTCGTCCTGACCTACTCTATTTCTTGCGATATCACAAAACTCTGTCGACAAGTCAATACCTACAGCAGACCTTCCTAGATTATGCGAAGCTATAAGTGTAGAACCTGTTCCATTGAATGGGTCTAGTACATTCGCTCCTTTTTTTGAAAATGTTTTAATCAGTTTCTCGCATAATGCAACAGGGTATGAAGCCGGATGTTTTAAGTCCTTCTCCTCTTTTGTTTTAGTCAAATCTCTCCATATACTAAAAGAATTTTGAAGCCATTCTTTTCCAGTTAAATCATTGCACTTTTTATCCTCGTTTATCATTATTCCACCTCTGCGATTGGATATCTTTCATTTGATATTCAATATGAATTCGTTCTTTTTCCTCGATTTTATAGGTATCATATATTAGGTCATTTAGCGACTCTACCATTTCAAACCAAGGATTGCTCATATAGTCTATCGTTTCTAATGACTTCACAATACTGATTATCTTTTTAAAAGTGTTGTCGTCTATAACCAATGGAAGTTTCTTCAAATACTTAGCATCTGTATGCATAGTTAGCCTTGAACTATTAAAACAAAACTTTAACAAATAATAATTGCAAAGCCTTGAATGCAAAATGCCCAAAATATAACGACACATCTTTTCATCACCATCGGTGAAAACCGTTACTGTCTCTGATGCTTCTAAATCGCCAGCAAAACTTGCGATAATACCAGCTTCAGCACTATAAATATTTTGTATAAACACTTTATTTCCCTTTTTGGGGACAGGTTTATTTTTAAAGGAAAACTTGCGGATATCTTTACCTGTTATTGCCGTATCGGATTTAGATTTTCCCCTTCCAACGTAACCAGTACAAATATCACTGAATTTTTTATATGTTCCCTCTAAAGTTTGATATATTGTAAAGTCTTCTTCACTATCAAACAGTAATATTTCGTCTTTATAAAAGCTCTGTGGCACCTTGAGTCTTTCCACAAATGAATCATTTTCGTATTTATAGATGACGATATCGTTATCTTGAGATGGGCGATTTTCAAGATTCAAAATAATTTGTTCGCCTCTCACAGTCTTAAAATATTTCCCAATATCAATAATCGATATTATCCGTTTTTCATTTAAAATCATTCTTCGCAAAACACCATAAGATGCTACATGAAGAAAATTCTTAGGAATGATATACGATATAACCCCTTGCTGTTTTGTCAATTCAAACGCCCTATACAAAGCAGCAATATATAAATTGCTACCAGAATCTTTAACATTTCTCAAAAACAGATAGTCATTAGTATCAATAACTATATCTTTTGCAATTGGGGCATATGGTGGGTTTCCAATTAAAAAATCAACAGGTTCTTTTAATTTCCACTTCTTTAAAACTTGTTCTCCATTTTCGGCAAGTGTATCTATAACTTTTACATCTTCGATGCCATATTTGTTCTTTGCTATCGCAATCGCTTTTTTATCAATATCTGCACCATAAATTGACGAATACCCCAAATGCTTAGCGGCAACTAAAAAACTTCCAGTCCCGCAGCAAGGATCCATTATGGTTGCGTTTGATGGTATATTTAAAAAATTGAGTATTTTTTCAGAAAGCTCAACATCAGTATAAAAAACACCATTGTCTTTTTTGTACGATGAAGCTAGAGATTTTTCATATTGTTTGCTCTCAACAGAATAATCACTTAGTTCCATTTTATTATCTCCTTTCTGCAACATCAAAGCTACACTTTTAAATATTCTCAAAAAGCTCCGATAAGGAAATTTCTAAACCGACTGCAATTTTTTCCAAATTAACAATCGAAATGTTTCTCTTGCCCAGCTCAACACTTGCGAAATAAGTTCTATCCATCCCGATTTTTTGAGCAAACTTTTCTTGACTGAGTCCTGTTTGGTTACGCAATTCTCTTATCCGATTTCCAATTTTTTCAGTAATCATATATATCCCTTACTATCGAAAAATCTATAAGCAATATCGTAATTTAATACACTTTATATTATACTGAAAGCCGAATATAAGTCAACAGCTTATAAGCAACAATTTGTATTTCAACCCATACATTAAGCTATTAAATAAGAGTGGAGACGATGCATCCTAACATCACACCGCCCCCACTTGCTATGCGTAAGCTAAATCAGCATACAGTTTTTGATTATTTAATTATTCCATGCCGCTGTTCTTCCCTGCGCTTCAAGAAATGCTCCAATCCATGCTGTTCAATAATCGATTTGAAAGTGCTATTCTGTTTCCGCAACTCTGCATTCTCCGACTGCAATTTACCCTTATCAAGCTGTCCTTTGACAGAGCGATACTGGTCAAGCTGTTTTGTGAGTTCGGATATGGATTTCAAAAGGTCGGACACCTTCTTCTCAAGCTGGGTAATTTTCCTATTAGCAGCATCAAGCAGTCTTTGCAGCTTGCTTTCTTTTTTCTCCTGCGCCACATATTTTTTTGCTGCCGTGGTCAGTGTCTTATAATCCTCCTGCGACAGCATGACTTTGGACGAAAGCGGCACAGGCTTGGCTTCAATCTCGTCCACCGCCTGAACCTCAAGCTGCTGCTTCTGAATTTTGGCGATGGATTTTTCCAGAGCTTTAAGCTCTTTTGTGCGTTTCTCCTTTTTATAATT
>JAQVYH010000140.1 GCA_029004515.1 Eubacteriales bacterium
ATTAATGTATCGCTAGAAGAATATCTTCGCCACGAATCAGGTGAAATGGATTTCAACTTCACATTTATTTATAAATGTGCAAAAACATTCGGTGTTGACCCAACTGACCTTATTAATGGTACCAGTCCTACGTTGTCATCATATACTGTGACAAAATCGGGTGAGGGTCTTCCGATAACTCGTCGAGAAGGATTTAAGTATCTCAATCTCGCACCTATGTTCAAAAATAAAATCGCAGAACCTTTTAAGGTGACAATTCCGTATTCTGAGGAAACAGAAAATAAGCCTATCCACTTATCAACACATTATGGTCAGGAATTAGACATTGTAATAAGTGGTTCTATGAAAATACAGGTCGGTGACCATATAGAAGTATTAAAATCCGGTGATACTATATATTATGATAGCTCGACTCCACATGGTATGATTGCCGTTGGTGGCGAACCTGTAGAAATATATGCTATTGTTCTTAATAAATCAGAGGGCGAAGCACTCCCAGAAGAAGAAGATAAATTTGATAGGATTGTTGAACAGAAAAAAGCAGAGTTTGGTGATACAGCAATCTGGAACAGATATATTTCAACTACACTTGATGAAAAGGGTATATTGAATGGTATTTCTTTCAACAACCCTGATAACTTTAACTTTGCGTTTGACTGCGTTGATGAACTAGCGAAAAAAACTCCTGATAAAGTAGCTATGATTCATATAGCTGATGATATGACAGAGAGAAAATTCACCTACGAGGATCTTCGTAAGTATTCAGCTAAAACTGCAAATTATTTTGAATCTCTAGGTATCAAAAAAGGCGATAAGGTAATGCTTGTGCTGAAAAGACATTATCAGTTCTGGTTTTCGATGCTTGCTCTTCATAAGATTGGTGCTGTGGCAATCCCAGCTACGAATCTTTTGGTAGAACATGACTTTGATTATAGATTTAAGTCAGCAGGAGTTAAAGCTCTTGTTTGTACATCAGATGGAGATACAGCTAATCAGGCAAAGCTTGCAGCTGCTTATAGCGATACTGTTGATACTTTAGTAATGGTTGGCGAAAGCAGAGAGGGCTGGTATGATTTTAATACAGAAATGGAAGCTTTTAGCGATGTATATGAAAGAACTTCTGATTCTGCAAAAGGTAGTGACCCACTCCTTATGTTGTTTACATCAGGAACAACAGGCTATCCAAGAATTGCACAACACAATCATAAATATCCATTAGGACATTTCATCACTGCTAAATATTGGCACAATTGTTCTGAGGATGGAGTGCATTTCACTATTTCAGATACTGGTTGGGGTAAGGCCTTATGGGGTAAGATATACGGACAGTGGCTTTGCGAAACTTGTGTATTTGTTTATGACTTTGATAAATTTGACGCTAATAAAATTTTACCATTGTTCAAAAAATATAATATTACAACCTTCTGTGCTCCGCCAACTATGTATAGATTCTTTATTAAAGAGGATTTATCAAAATTTGATTTATCATCAATAAAGTATAGCAATACAGCAGGTGAAGCTCTTAATCCTGAGGTTCTTGTGCAATGGAAGAAGGCGACAGGACTTACAATATTTGAAGGTTTTGGTCAGACCGAAACTACACTTATTGTTGGTAATCTTGTTAATTCAACACCAAAGCCGGGTTCTATGGGTCAACCAAGTCCAATGTATGATGCTGATATTCTTATGGCTGATGGAACAAGCGCCAAGGTCGGAGAAATAGGAGAAATCTGTATCAGAACGGATAAGGATATACCTTGTGGACTTTATATGGGATATTATAATGATGAAGCACACACAAACGGAGCATGGCATGATGGAGTATATCATACCGGAGATACTGCATGGAAGGATGAAGATGGATATTTCTGGTATGTAGGCAGAACGGATGATCTTATTAAGTCATCTGGATATAGAATTGGACCATTCGAAATTGAAAGCGTTATCATGGAACTTCCGTATGTTCTCGAGTGTGCTGTAACTGGTGCTCCTGATGAAGTAAGAGGTCAAATTGTTAAGGCTACTATTGTGCTTACAAAGGGAACAGAAGGAACAGATGAACTTAGAAAGGATATTCAAAATTATGTTAAGAAGCACACAGCTCCTTATAAATATCCAAGAATCGTTGAGTTTATTGATGAAATGCCAAAAACAATTAGTGGCAAAATCAGAAGAGTTGAACTAAAAGGCTGATTTGGCAAATAAGCTATGAAATGTTAATAAATACCTGTAATATATTTAACTCCAATGTTAAAAATAGTATTGTGATTAGTTCACAAAATTAATAAGGAGTTGATTCATATTATGGCTAACAAAACATTAGTACCACAGGCAAGAGAAGCTATGGAAAAGTTCAAGATGGAGGCTGCAAGTGAAGTTGGGGTTAGTCTCAATCAGAGCTACAACGGTCACCTTACTTCAAGAGAAGCAGGTTCAGTGGGCGGTCAGATGGTTAAAAATATGATCCAAAGCTATGAAAATTCAATGAAGTAAAGTATAAACTTCCGCAAGAGTCACCCATTTGAGGATGTGTCTTAGGGATATAAAATATCGGCATAGTTAGGTATGAACAATACTAGCTATGCCGATATTTCTTGTTTTATATTAATTCAGCCAATTTTTCAACTGCAACAAACACATCAGAGATACGATACCAAGTTGGGAAATTGACTATTCCGTTAACAGGCAGGCCAAAGATACTTTGGAATATCCGTACCGATTCCGCTGTGCTTGCTCCGTATATCCCATCTTCTATGACCCTCGGAATAGCTGGAAAAGACCTTGAAATCGCATTGAGTTGGTGCTGGATAGTGCGCACAGCTTCTCCCCTAGATCCAATCCTTAAAACACCTTGGAAGGACAATGGAATGCCTTCCACTTTTTTTGCCTCTTTCAAAAAAACATTATATCCATAATAGTTTCTGAGAATTTGAATGGCATTAAGCCCACGATCGCCCAGCTCTTTGGATCCCCATTGGCTGAGCCAGCCATCACGTTTCACCATTCGTCCATCGCTGTATTGCGTTAACAGTGGCTGCATAATACCGGGTCTGGTGACGTAAGTGGTAAACAAATCATCAACCAATCTTGAAATTTCCCGATATATATTTCTACCGTATGAAAACGCTTGATCATATGCGGTTGAACTGGTGATAGTAAAATCATATCCCTTCCCGCGGTACCACTCGGTGTAAACACGGTTGAGAGTAAAGGATATAATTACTAAAATATTTGCTTTCAGGGTTTCTATTGGCCATGTTGAATAGATTTCACTGCTGGCTACATTTTTAATATAATCTTTAAAGCCCAAAGTATAGTTACTGGCTGAAGTATCATCCGGGACACCGTCATGGACGACAATCAAACTGGGAACCACCGGCTCTGGTAAAACAACTTCATTGCTAGGTAAGGGTAGACTTTTGACCTCAGGTTCCGGAATCTTAGGTGGAAAATTCCCCCATAAAACCGGGTATGGAATGAATATTTCTTCAAAGCTTGATGTTAGCGTCACATTTTGCACTGCAGCGGTATCAGGAAAAAGTTGCACATTATTTATGATTGCCTCTTGATAGCTAGGATACATTACCTTAACATTGTATTGATTAAATGGTCTGGGTAGATCGGGATTCATGGAAAATTCTAAGGGTGGAGTAGCAAGCGTAATAGGCAGAATCTGCCCATTAGAATTTGTTTTGGATTCCTCTAAGATAATGCCAGTGTCTGGGTCTGTTATCTGTACTACCGCGTCTTCTGCTGGTCTGCCAAAGCTGTTTAGAAACGTATTGATTTGGAGCGTTCCAAAGCCGCCTCCTACATTATTGACTGGTGCGGTATTACCATTGCTCATACAATCATTCTCCTTTCTATTGCATATTGCCTCCATAACTGATGATGGTTTCCTTAACAACATCAAAGGTTTGAATTAAATTTAACTTTCCGTATCCCCATTTGATGTTTGGGTATTGCACGTCGTTTTCACGCACACAGCCACTAATTAACAAACTCTTAACCAAATCCCCATCCATTGAAGGAATGTTTCCGTCCACAATCGCCCATTCCATAAGGATTGCAGCAGCTCCAGCTGTGACGGCGGCAGCTACACTGGTACCGGTCATTGTTCCATACCCTGTCGGGAAGATTCCACCGACATTCACTCCGGGTGCTGCTAGATCCGGTGATATTCGCGGTATTCGAGTCGGGCCCCATGAAGATGATACAAATAAACTATTGTCGTCGCTATTATAGGCTCCACAAGTAATAGAACGAAGAGCCGTTCCAGGTATGACAACGGTATTTTCGGGAACAGGCTTTAAAAACTCCACCATAGGGCTTACCTGTCCTGTAACAGGAAGCCACGCCCAGTAATCACCGCTGATTATCGAATCTCCGAATAGGGTAATATCCCAAATCCCTTGGGTGGCGTTACTGAATGAAACAACAATATCATTGTTTGAACTTCTAGAATAGCCGATTGTTATTGTGGTGTTCTCTAACACGAGATTAAACGTTCTTTGCAGTCCGGATGTAAAGGGAACTCTGGCGACCACCTCGCCACTAGGCGACGTAACGCCTGCTGAAACTTTATCAAACCCGTTGGTGAAGATTAAGACAGCGAAAGAAGCACCCTGTTCGGCGACCCTGAGGCTGATTTGAGTAGTCCCATAGTTAAAGGGGATTTTTCCCTGCGTATGATGCCTGGTATTAGATTCATTTCCTGCTGCTGTAATAAAGGCATACCCTGCGCGCTG
>JAQVYH010000141.1 GCA_029004515.1 Eubacteriales bacterium
CTGATATTGCTGAGCTTACAAGAGGTAAAACAGGTAGAGTTTATGGTTCACTAATTGGGCTTCTTACTGTTATGAAGGGCCTCCCCCTTGCATATAACAAAGATATGCAGGAGGATAAGGAGCAGGTGTTCGATGCGGTTGAAACAGTCCAGATGTGTCTTCCTGTTTTTGAAGGTATGATTAATACAATGACTGTGTGCAAGGATGAAATGCTCAGTGGTGCAAAGGGCGGTTTCACTAACGCTACGGACGCAGCGGACTATCTTGTTAAAAAAGGATTACCTTTTAGAGATGCACATAAAGTTATTGGTGAGATTGTTGCCTACTGTATTGATGAGAATAAAAACATAGAAGAGCTTTCTATGGATGAGTTCAATAAGTTTTCTTCCCTGTTCGACCAGTCTGTTTATAAGGCGGTTGCGCTTATGACTTGTGTTGATATGCGTGATGTAAAGGGCGGTACAGCATCAGGTCGTGTCAGAGAGGAAATAAAAGCCGCTAAGGCATATCTTTCAGGAAAAGAGGTTGATTAAGAAATGCGTAGTATGACCGGTTATGGTAGATGCGAGATGACAGTTGACGGTATGGATGTTTCTGTTGAGATTAAGTCTGTTAACCATCGTTTTGCAGATTATAGTATACGAGTTCCCCGTTATTACGGATTCATGGAAGAGCTTGTTAAGAAGTTTCTTCAGCAGTACATAAGCAGAGGTAAGGTTGATGTTTATGTTTCCATATCAGATAAGAATGATGATAGCAAGGTTATAACATTAAATACTGCAATGGCAGAAGGTTACATCAACGCAATGCGTGAGCTTGTCGATAAATATGGAATCAAGGACGATATTAGCGCTTCATCAATAAGCCGTTTTTCTGATATCTTTGATGTAGAATACAAGGAAGAGGATGAAGAAACAATCTTTGCCCGTATTATTCCTGCTCTTGAAGAAGCAAAAGAGAAATTCATCAATATGCGTAAAAGAGAGGGGGACAAGCTTACAGCGGATATGCTTATGCGTAAGGCAATCATCGAGGAAAAACTCGCAAAGGTTGAAGAGCTTGCACCTAACACAGTTGATGAGTACAAAGCCAAGCTGGAAGCAAGAATCAGCGAGCTTATGGAGGGCATAACAATTGATGAGTCAAGAGTTATGACAGAAATTGCAATCTATGCTGATAAGCTTTGTGTAACAGAAGAAACAGTTCGACTTCATAGTCACCTTAAAGAATTTGAACATATTCTCTCAAAGGAAGAAGCAGCCGGCAGAAGACTTGACTTTTTACTTCAGGAAATGAACCGTGAGGTTAATACAATGGGTAGCAAGTGCAATGATTTGGAAATTGGCAAATGCGTTGTAGATATGAAGACCGAGCTAGAAAAAATCAGAGAACAACTTCAGAACCTGGAATAGTACATTTCGGATTATGCGGTGAAAGGATTTGAATAAAATGAAACTATTAAATATAGGTTTTGGAAACTTTGTTTCAGCAGAGAGAATTGTGGGCATCGTTGGTCCTGATTCTGCTCCTGTAAAGAGAATTATTCAGGAAGCTCGTGACAGGGGTATGCTTATCGATGCAACCTGTGGCAGAAGAACGAGAGCAGTTATCATTACAGATAGTGACCATGTTGTTCTTTCTGCAATCCAGCCGGAAACTGTGGCTGGTAGAATTATGGGTAAAGAGGTTAGTGTTGAGGACGAGCCCGAGGATTAAGTTGTAGCAGGAAAGAGGTTAGATAGCTATGAATAAAGGTCAGCTTATGGTGATTTCTGGTCCTTCCGGGGCGGGAAAAGGCACAATCTGTACTGAATATATTAAACGGCACCCAGACACATTCCTTTCTGTATCCGTTACAGAAAGAGCTCCTCGCCCAGGAGAGATAGACGGTGTGCATTATAACTTTATTTCCAAAGAGGACTTTGATAAGCTTATTGCAAATGATGGCCTTATAGAGTGGGCTGTTTATAATGGTAATCGCTATGGCAGTCCTAAAGCTCCTGTTCTTAAAGCAATTGAAGAGGGCAGAGACGTTATTTTTGAGATTGAGGTTGTTGGCGGTGCTGCTGTAAGACAGCAGTACCCTGATGGAGTATATATCTTTATTGCGCCACCATCATTGGAGGGGCTTCGCGAAAGACTTGCAGGCAGAAATACCGAAACTGTCCAGCAGATTGAGAATCGTCTTGCAAAGGCATCCGCGGAATTGGAAATAATGCCACACTACGACTATATTGTTGTAAACGATACTGTTGAAAATGGCGTCAAGGCTATTGAAGAAATTGTTGCTTCAGCAAGGCTTAGACCAAGTCAGCAACAAGAAATAATAGAAAAATTACAAAAAAAATAAAGAACAACGAAAAGGAGAATCATATTATGATTATTCAACCCCCTTTAGACAAACTTATGAAAAAGGTAGACAGCCGTTACACTCTCGTTATTGCAACTGCAAAGAGAGCAAGACAGATTACAGATCAGGACAAAAAGATTAACAAGCCTGTTATCAATGCAGTACATGATATCATGGAAGATAGAATAGAGCTTGACTATTCATGTAAAAGAGCAGAGAAGGTTGCAGTAGCAAAAGTTGAGGCTACAGAAGAAACAATTGAAGAATAGTATCTATCCTAAAAATTAATGGAAGGGGAATAATAACTGTGATTGCTAGAGTTGCTGTTCGTGACACAGACGGTGTTTTTGACTACAAGTTGCCTGTGGATATGGAGCAGTATGCAACAGTAGGAATAAGAGTTGTTGTTCCTTTTGGAGCATCCAGTCGCATCACCGAGGGTATTATTACAGAAATTTGTGATACAAGTGAGTTTTCTCGTCTTAAGACCGTTAAACAGCTCCTTGATACTGAGCCACTTTGCACAGAGGAGCTATTGGAGCTTGCTTCGTGGATGAAGGATAACTATTTTTGTAATTACTATACTGCTCTTCGCTGTGTTATGCCACCGGGTGTTGCTTATAGGGTTAAGAGAACAATCAAGATAATAGACGCCGATGCTACCATTAAGGGAGCAAAGCGAAAGGTTCTTGATGAAATTAATAGAGGTAAGGATAATTGGAATGACTTTTCTACAGCAGAGCGTAACCATATTACAGAGATGGTTACACAAGGGATTCTTTCAATAGAGGAAAAGGGCAAAGAGTCGATTAAGAGTAAGACTGCTAAAACTGTGCAGATTATTGTTGATCGCAGTGAGGTTGACGAGATAATCGCTCATCTCGCCCAGAAAGCCCCTGTTCAAGCGCGAATCCTTGAGGTGCTTAGTCAGGCGGACTATATGTCCCTTGCGGACCTTTCCGACTATGCGTCAGGCGCTAATAGTGCTGTTCGTGCAATGGAGAAGAAGGGTCTTGTGGTTGTTTATGAGAAGCAACAGGTAAGAAACGCATTTAATGTTGAAGATTATACTAAAACCCAGCCGAATGTTCCTACAAGGGAGCAAAAGGTTGTTTTAAAAGCTCTTATTACTGCTTCTGATAAAGGTCAAGCGGAACCATTTCTACTGCATGGTGTTACTGGAAGCGGAAAGACGGAGGTTTTTCTACAGCTAATCGACCATGCGATGAAACAAGGCAAACAGGCAATTGTGCTTGTTCCCGAAATTTCGCTAACGCCCCAAATGGTTGAACGATTTGTGGGTAGATTTGGACAGCGCGTTTCTGTGCTTCATAGTTCTTTGTCGGCAGGAGAGCGTTTCGACGAATGGCAAAAGATTTTAAGTGGTGAAGTATCCCTTGTGGTAGGGGCAAGATCAGCTGTTTTTGCACCATTTAATAATCTTGGTGTAATCATTATGGACGAGGAGCAGGAGAACACCTACAAGTCCGAGTCCAACCCATTGTATCATGCTCGTGAGGTTGCCCTTAAAAGGTGTGCGTCACATAATGCACTTCTTCTTATGGCATCAGCAACCCCTGCGGTTGAGAGTATGTACAAGGCAAAGAAGGGTGAGTATAAGCTGCTCACAATGACAAAGAGGTACAATGAAATCTCCATGCCTAAGGTGGAGATTGCCAATATGTGCCAGGAGATGAAAAACGGCAACAGGACTGTATTTAGCAAGCAATTGATTGAGATGATTCAGCAGACCCTTGCTCGTAAGGAAAAGACGATTCTTTTTCTCAACAGACGAGGATACAACACTTTTGTTTCCTGCAGAACCTGCGGTGAGGCAATTAAGTGTGAGCATTGTGATATTACTATGACATATCATAAAAGAGTAAACAAAATGATATGCCACTATTGCGGATGTGAGAAGCCTGTACCTCAGGTTTGTCCGCAATGCACAAGTCCATATATACGATATTTTGGTGATGGAACTCAAAAGCTTGAGGACGAATTATCCAAAATGTTTGATGGAATCAAATTCCTTCGAATGGATATGGACACCACAACAAATAAAAATTCCCACGAAGCGATACTTCGTCGCTTTCGTGATGAAGATATAGATGTATTAATAGGAACACAGATGGTTACAAAGGGCCTTGACTTTCCACAGGTAACATTAGTTGGTGTTATGGCGGCTGATTTATCCCTTAATATGGGAGATTATCGTGCCTATGAGAGAACCTTCTCGCTTCTTACTCAGGTGTGTGGAAGAGCGGGACGAGGTGAGATCGAGGGCAGAGCGGTAATTCAGACCTATCAGCCTGATAATTTTGTTATTCAACTTGCCTGTGACCACG
>JAQVYH010000142.1 GCA_029004515.1 Eubacteriales bacterium
ATAATCATGTACACCGCCTGCGAAAATAGTTCCCAGTACAATCCATAGGAAAGCGACCGGCCCCCACATTGCCCTGCAATAGCACCAAAGATAGGTCCCAACCCAGCAATATTCAGAAATTGTATCAGAAATACGCGCCACCAGGGCATAGGAACATAGTCCACTCCATCATTAAGGGCATTAGCAGGTGTCGTTCGACCGGGATCAATACCTATAATACGTTCGAGATATTTGGAGTAAAACGCGTATCCCCCCAAGAGAACTATTATTGAAATAATAAAGGTAATCATTTGAAAAAATTTATGAGTAGTGATTATTTTGTCTTATTCGGAACTCAGACTCAACATCAATAGTTTACAGTTGAGGCTGTTTGATTTATTCTTTTATTTCCACTAATAATTGCCGGGATATTTGTTTAATGTATTGATTGTCGTTCCTAGATAGCTGGACTACCTTATCATGAATTTGATTATTTTCAAAGTTACTCTTTTCGATTATCTTATAGATATAAGTAAGAAGTGTAGCATTCACTTTTTTTAGATCAATGTCATCCAGTAAAAAAAGGATGATATCATCACTCACCGGTTTAATTTCAGAGAGTCTTATCAATACTTCAAGCTTACGTTGAAAACTCAAGTTACCGTATTGCGTCAACATATCTTCTCTGATTTTTGTGTTGAGGGTAGATGGGGTTAGAAATAGAAGAGCTGTTTGCGATACACTGTCATCTTTATCCCGGATAAGTGACATGATTTTTTCTCCAAAAATCTCCCTGTATTCTGGTTTATTCATCACATACTTTATAGCCCATATACGATAGTTGGCTTTATCAGAATCCATTAATTGATCCAGGTAAAGTGAGTCAATTCGTGAATTGATAATTCTGCCCACTTCCTTATAAGTTTCACCATACACCGCATGCCAAAGTGTGTAGCATGTGTAAGCGGCATTGTCTACCAAATCATCCTTATACTCAATATTTGTAGCACCGGAAGTACCGTCTATATCATGTTTCACAACCAGATCTTCCATCTGAAGATCTTTCAGTGCCCAATTCTTGTTTGATAAAATCTCATGTAGCTTGGCATAATCATGATCCATGAAATCGATGTGATCTGTTTTTGTAAGAGGATCGTTTTCCATTATTTGAAAACCGTAGAAATCGCCGACTTTATCCCAAAAAAGCCAAAGACTTGCTATACGACATAAACCGTCGTCACAAACAACTTTACTTACATATCTGCCAAACCAAATTGGCTGATTATGCTGGTCTACCAGTTCAATTATTTCCGGCTTGGAAATAGGATCACTTTTATCTTCTATCTGGTGAGTAACTTTTTTTCCGGGCATTCCAAGAAAATCTTTCTCTCCTGAATATTGAACTGAAGCCAGTGACACTAAAAAAAACACAGGAGTCAACCAAAGTCTGGAAAATTTCATAAAATCAAATTGAATTAAACTGAACTATCTAAATGAGTTAATGATATTTTTTTCCAATTATTTCATTTTCATTGCTTTCAATAGCCCTGGAACGATAATCTGATCAGATGCTTTTTTTGTAGGCATAATTCCATCCGGTTGATAGCTTTTTAATCCTTTCTCACCTTCAGTATTGTATATATAATTGAAATCTTCTGAGAAGTCGATAAGAATGATATCCCGTTTCTTTGCTACTTCCCTGTACGAATCATTAAAAGCTTTTATTTCAGGACGTGTTTCTGCTGCATTTCCAAGGGGTTTCTCGCTCATGATGTACATGATCACAGCGGCATCCGGATTCTGTTCTTTTAACTTGTCTATCATATATTCCGCACATCTTCCCGAATACCAGGGCCAAAAATTAAATCGTTCAACACAATCATTTTCGCAGAATCCAAAAATAAGGACGTCAGGTTTCTTGACCAATACCGAATCTTTGAAATTCTCTGTAGCCCAAAATGAATTCATTCCTGACATCGATACATTATAACAGTTCAGTTTATCGGGATATCTTTTGTTTAATTCACTAAACAACTGATTTACCCAATATTTTCCGGCACTTGATGCCACAACTGATGCTCCATAAACTACAATATTCACTTCCCCTTTTGCCCTCCGGATGTCTCGACCAATATTTTGAGCATGAATTACGGGAGTAATCAGGAGGATCATTACTATATTTATTATCAGTTTTTTCATTTTCTCCAAGGTTTATTATTAACGTTTAGATTAACATGTCCGTACCAGTCAAATAATCCGGCAGCTTCCAATTTTCTTTGTAATTGACGTATATCAATGTTCCGGACTCCTGTTTTTTTATTTGCAGCCATAGCCGCTGCGGTTCCGGCAGCTTCCCCGATTGTACCACATATAGGTTGTACTCTGTATGAGCTCATTGCCAGACGGGTTCCACTGATGATTCGTCCGGCAGTAAGAAGTCCTTCGGTATTTAGAGGAATGAGCGAACGATAAGGAATACCATACGGTTTCACATCCAACTTTACCTTTTCTTCAATCTTCATACCCCAGGGATCCAATGCATACCAGGCGTCAGCTACATGGTCGTCCTGAAAAACTCCATTAATAACATCATCAACAGTTACCACATATTCCCCCTGAATACGCCTGCACTCTCTAACTCCAATCTTGGGTGCCATGTGAGTGGCATACCCTGCTTTTTGCAATGCCTCCAACCTTGGTTTCAACCTGTTTAAAGCTTCCATTTGCGCAGCAGCTACCTGTACAATATCTGTTGTATCTTCTACATGCACAGTGGAACCCCAGTGTAAATAAATTCCCGCATCTTTGCGCACTGCTTCTTCAGGGGTTTGATGGACTTCCCATTTGGGATCGTCATAGAGTAATACACCAGTATTAAACGCACTTCTGGGGAACTCGGTATTACTTTTGGTGCGCTGGCTTATAAACATTTGTGTACATGGTTGCACTTTTCCATCACTTTTCTCAAGCCCGATACTCTCGTTAAAATCACTTTTCGCATCGCTGCCATAGAAAAAATTACATCCCGCCTTTGCCGAAACGAGCCCTGTCCCCGTCGCATCAATCGTGACAGGAGCCAATACCCTTTGATATAACTCATTACGCATCATCACCACACCAGTTACAGTGTTTCTATTCCCTTTGGTGGAAACAATTGCGTCAATTACCCGGCATCCGCACATTAATGTGATATTTTTTTGAGCTGAAAGCATGGCATTCCACACCCTGGAGTAGGAAGAGGGCAACCACCAATGATTTTTATTGTCCCATGCATAATCTCCAAAAGTTTTACTGGGTTCTATACCGAGTGAGTGATTTTTGTTTAACTGTCTTACCGTCTCAAGATATATCCCTGTACGAGGTGCACCACACATGAAGGTTACATACATATTTACCGGAGCTCCACCGGGTGTCGTATCTTCCTCAAGCAGAATCACTTTAGCCCCTTCTCTTGCTGCAGCCATTGCTGCAGGAATACCTGAGGGACCAGCCCCTATCACAATAACATCAACCTGTAAATCAGGTAGATAATTCCGATTGACATCGTCTTTAAATTTATTACTTTGTTGAGCCGTGAGCAGGAAGTTATTCAACGATAATCCTGCCGCACCAATCCCTAAACTTTTAATAAAGCTTCTTCTGTTAACTGGCATTTTATCTAAAATTTAAATTTTCTACAATTCAATAAACTCACTTATCGCCGAACATACCATTTGCTGCCAAATTGGCTTGTAGTTCACTGATTTCGATATCTCTGACTCCTGTTTTGTACATAGTTGCCAGAGCAGCAGCAGTGCCGGCAGCCTCGCCTATGTTGGAACAAATAGGCTGTACGCGTAACGAACTGGCTGCAATACGGGTTGCACTGATTACTCTACCAGATAATAATAATCCTTCAGTATTTTTAGGGATCAAACTTCTATAAGGTATACCATAAGGCGGAACTCTTTTTAATTCCGGTTTGATTTTCATGCCCCACACATCAAGGCTGTATTGTGCGTCGGCTACCTTGTCATCATGCATTACCCCTTTCGAGAGATCATTGACAGTCAATACATATTCTCCCTTTATACGGCGGCACTCTCGTACACCTATTTTCGGAGGTAAATGAGTCGCATAACCTGCTTCATGCAGTATTTGCATGTTTACCTCCAGGCTTTCCAATGCCTTCCTATGTGCTTCAGCAACCAATAAGGGGTCACGTGTGTCTTTACAGTACTGTGTTCTCCCCCAGAAAAGGTAAATACCTGCATCTCTTTTTATCATCTCTTCTTTATCGGCTGCTACGACCCATTTATTGTGGTTGTCCTCCACACCACTGCTTCCTATCAGTTTGTCTATAGGTAGTACGGCATTCCTTTTTATGCGCTGTGTAATAAACATCAGGGTACAGGGCTGTATCTTGCCATCAGCTACTTCAAGGCCTATGCTCTCGTTGAAATCACTTTTAGCTTCACTACCAAACATATACTCGCAACCAGCCATTGCTGCTACAATTCCTGACCCCGTAGCATCAATGGTTATGCCGGCCTCTATATCCTGAAGGTCTCCGTTACGGAGAATGCGGACACCTTTCACCTGATTACGATTGCCGTTTGAAGTTACAATAGTATCTACTACTGGCGTTCCGAACATTAATGTGATATTTTTCTCGGCAGCCAGCATCTGGAAAATAGTTCTGGCATAATCTCCGGGCATCCACCAATG
>JAQVYH010000143.1 GCA_029004515.1 Eubacteriales bacterium
TCTTTTTCATATTCTTGGATATGTCTGTATTCTCGTGGCATAAAAAATCCCCCTATGGTAGTTTCTTTTATTCTACCATAAGGGGTCTGTTTTTTCTATTGTCCGTTTTTACTGGACTTGTTCAAAAACAATAAAAGTTTAATTTAGTAAAGGGCTGTAGCCAACCCGATTATAAAAATCGTTTTGCTACAGCCCTTTTTGTTTTAATTATTTATAGTAAGGAAGAACTTCGCTCCCTCGATTTACTATTACACACTAAAGACCAACTCACTCGCCTCTCGACTATTCTTAGCTATTTTTGATTAATCCGTGCTGAAGGGGTTAAGTGAGAAAATTATAACACACCACCTTTTATTGCGGTGACTTCCAAAGCGAAATAATGTTTGCATCTTTAAGATAGCTGATAATGAGAACTATGATTGGGAAGAGTACTGCTCCGAAAAATCCATACATCTTATATCCTGTGTAGGCGGCAATCAAGGTTACCAATGGGTGAAGTCCAAGTGCTTTGCCCATTATCTTTGGCTCGGTGAGCTGTCTTATTATCATTACACACCCCCACACACATAGGATGCCAAGCCCCTTGTATATGCTCCCTGTTATGATGCACAATATTCCCCAGGGAATAAGTACAATTCCCGTTCCAAGTAAAGGAAAAAAATCCACAATTGCCACAAGCAGGGCGGTGAGATATGTGTATTTTATACCCAGAATGAGAAATCCTATAAGAAGTAGAAGATAAACGATGGCGGACATTGTTATCATACCGCGTAGATATTTGGTAATAGCGGTGAATGCATACTTTTTAGCCGTAAGTGTTTTTGTGCGAAAGCGTTTGGGGACTTGAAGCATAACTATTACTGATACCCTATCATAGTCAACAGAAAAGAAGAATGAGGATATAATAAATACGATTGCAAATAGTCCCAAATCGGGGAGTGATGCAGCAAGGCATGTGGCGCCTGATAGAATGTGTCCTGATATGCCGGAAAGAACGCTGTGTAGTGTTTCTTCTGCAAAGGTTGTAATATCGGATGCAATTCTCTCAAATTTGATTGGCATAAGTGCTGTTATAGATTGTCGAATTTTGTCGCTTGTGGGATAAAAATCGGGAAGCCCCATCATAAGAGATGGGACCTCCCGTGCAAATTTTACAAGTTCTGTCACTATTCGCATTATAATATAGCCGAAGGACAAGCCTGCTGTGATTATAATAAAGAAATATGAGATAATATGCGCTGCTTTTTTTCGAACATTGTATTGATTAGTCAAAAAAGCGGCAATTTGTCTTACAATAGCTGAAACAAAGTATCCTGCAATTATGGGTAATAGCCATATGAAAATTGAGGGGACTAAGTATTTAGCTATGAACCACAATACCACAATTGAGATTAGTATAATAGCGAGCTTTATATAGCCATTTAAGTCCTTCATTTGTCGTACTCCCCTCATCTGTTGGTATCAAGAGCAAAGGGAGAAAAGCATTTATGCTTTGCCATTGATAAAATAGTCCATAATTTTATAGCCTGCAAAGTCAGCATTCCCTGTTGCGCATTTTTCGCAATATGAGGGAACTCCCTCTATAGGCTGATTGCTTCTGTATATAATATATGGAATTTTATCGTGAGTATGCGTTCCTTTAACAATTGGTGTTGCGTGATCAGGTGTAACAAGGATCGAGAAGTCGTCACCACACCCTTTAAGATACTCATAAAGAGGACCAACGACCTTTTCATCTATAAACTCAAGGGATTTAACCTTGCCCTCAGTGTCAAAGTGATGTCCGCACTCATCTGGTGCTTCGAGGTGTATATATACGAAATCTTGTCCATCTTTGAATTCCAGTATTGCCGCCTCTGTCTTGCCTTCAAAGTTTGTATCAATTGTACCCGTTGCACCCTCCACATCGATTGACTTCATTCCTGCACAAATAGCGATTCCCTTAAGAAGGTCAACTGCAGAAATCATAGAACCGTTTTTGCCATACTTCTCCTTAAAGTTAGGAAGAAGAGGCTTTGTTCCCTGTCCCCAGAACCAAACAGAGTTTGCAGGGTTAAGACCACGGCTGATTCTGTCCTTGTTGATTGGGTGGTCACTTAGAAGTTCATAGCTCTTTTTCATAAGGTCAAGAAGCATATCGTCGCCGGGGAGATATTCTGTTATTTTTTTGCCTGAAATATCATGAGGCGGAGTGAACCGTATGTCAGGGAGCATATCATGCCATAGAAGAAGATGCCTGTATGAAACACCGGGGAATAATCTGTATAACTTACAACCAAGCTTTTCATCCAGATATTTAATGAGCTGTGTCGATTCAGCTGTTGTAATTTCACCTGCGCTATAATCAATCATGGTTTTATTTTCATATTCTGTATCATCAGACAGGGTAACTACATTCGTACGGAATGTTGTGTCTGTGTCAAGAATCTCAACCCCCATACTAACTCCCTCAAGAGGTGAACGACCTGAATAGTATTTATCAGGGTCGTAACCCATAATTGCAAGGTTGGCAATATCGCTGCCGGGTGACAGATGACTCGGAACTGTTTCCAAAAGTCGGCACTCACCCTTTTGTGCAAGCATATCCATATATGGTTTGTGCGCCGCTTCAAGGGGTGTCTTGCCACCAAGGCTGTCAATTGGATCGTCTGCCGCACCATCGATAAGTACAACAAGATGTTTCATATATATCAATTCCTTTCTCTATAACATCAATTTTAAATTTATCACAGTATACCACAAAAAATGGCCTTTTGCAATTAAATATATACAACAAAAAAATGGGGACATATGCAAAAATTGTAGAAAATAATGTTGTAATTGTGTCAAATTTATGGTAGTATTAATTATTATTATATAAAGGAGGGTTTTCCGTGGCTAATATAGCGGTTCTGGGTTTCGGTATAGTAGGCTCAGGTGTAGTTGAAGTTATAAGCGCAGGCGGAGTATCCGAAAAAGCGGGCGAAGATATTTATGTTAAAAAGATTCTTGATATAAGAACATTTGATGACAGCCCCTTTAAGGACAGAATAACAGGGGACTTTGAGAGTATATTAAATGACGACTCAATCACAATCGTTGTTGAAACAATGGGTGGTTGCAATCCTGCATATGATTTTTCAAAGAGATGTCTTATGGCCGGTAAGTCAGTTGTTACTTCTAATAAAGAACTTGTTGCGACGCATGGCGTTGAACTTATGAGAATTGCAAGGGAAAAAGGCGTTGCTTATATGTTTGAAGCAAGCGTAGGCGGAGGAATTCCTGTAATTCGTCCGATTGTCCAGTGTCTTGCAGCAGATGAGATCACCGAGGTTATGGGTATCCTTAATGGGACTACAAACTATATTCTTGCTCAGATGATTAATAACGGTACTCCTTTTGATGTTGCTCTTAAAGAAGCACAGAAGAAGGGTTATGCAGAAAAAGATCCAACAGCAGATATCGAGGGTTATGATACAAGAAGAAAGATCGCAATTCTTTCATCTCTTTGTTTTGGCAAGGCTGTAGATGACGCCGCAATTCCAACTGAGGGTATCACAAAGGTTACTCTTGAGGATATTGATGCAGCTGCAAAAAAAGGTTGCGTGATCAAGCTTATCGGTCACAGTAAGAGAAATCCTGATGGAAGCATCTTTGCTGAAGTTAAGCCTATGGAGATTCCAAAGGACAATCCACTTTCAGGTATCGATGGTGTATTCAACGGTATCCTTATTAAGGGTGATGTTACAGGTGATGTAATGTTCTATGGCAGAGGCGCAGGTAAGAAGCCTACTGCAAGTGCAGTTATTGCAGATGTTGTTGACATTATTCGCAATGGTAATACTAATGCACCATATTGGCAGTAATCTTATAATTAATATGTAAATTATATCCGAAAGGACGGGGAATTAATGGGTTTAGTAGTAATGAAATTCGGGGGAAGTTCTGTGGCAGATACCGAAAAAGTACAAAATGTAGCACGTCGTGTTACTGATACGTACAAAGAAGGCAACAATGTTATAGTTGTTGTTTCTGCGCAGGGTGATACAACCGACGATTTTATAGAAAAGGCGGATGCGCTTAATAAGTCGCCATCCAAGAGAGAAATGGATGTTCTCCTTTCAGCTGGTGAGCAGATATCTATGGCACTTCTTGCAATGGCAATTGAGAATATTGGGTTCCCTGTTGTATCCCTTACAGGTTGGCAGGCAGGTATTGAAACTGATAGCAAGTATAGCAGTGCAAGAATCGACCGTGTTAAAACTGAAAGAATCAGTAACGAGCTTGATAAGAAAAACATTGTTATCATTGCAGGTTTCCAGGGTATTAATAAGTATGGTGATATAACAACTCTTGGTAGAGGTGGTTCTGATACAACTGCGGTTGCATTAGCTGTTGCACTTCACGCCGATATATGTGAAATTTACACAGATGTTGACGGTGTATACACAGCCGATCCAAGAATTGTAAAAAATGCAAGAAAACTCAATGATATCTCATATGATGAAATGTTAGAGCTTGCGAGCCTCGGTGCGAATGTTCTTCATAATCGTTCAGTAGAGCTGGCTCTTAAATACAATATGCCATTGGCAGTTAAGTCAAGTTTTCAAAGAATAGAAGGTACAATCGT
>JAQVYH010000144.1 GCA_029004515.1 Eubacteriales bacterium
ACTTCCGTAGTGACGGCAACATAATCAGCTGGGTAAACTGGATAAGGCTTGATAACGGAACCTATTTTGACCTGCATGACATTGAGTATATCATGGACGCCGTTTCGGTTGACACGCAAATGATTCAGTTAATGAAGGATTACCGCAGCGAACTGCTTGGCTACCTTGGCGCTTCGTCAATCAATAATGTTAAGGTCAGCAACAGGATGCATGATATATATAAATATGCTTCCAGAGTATATGAGCTTTACAGCGGTAATTTTTACTATCAAAGCCTTATGACGGACGGACAAAGGACAGAGCTTTTGCAGATTTACAGAAATGGAACGGGTACAGGAGATATTGAGGGAACTCTTTATGATATTACAGATAAGCATAATGGTACCGCCTATGGTTTCTATAACCTGCCGTCTGATAACGGAACGGATTCCGATGTGCCGATTGGCGAATTCGGGGGCGCATCACTTTCAGATGACAGGGTGAGCATGACAGCTCCCTTGTACCACCCCGTTGCCTCAAGCGCAACCAGTGCTTCAGCAACCGTGTCTTTCTACGGCGATAACGGGTGGGAACCTCTTAATACAGGTAGCACCGTTCAGCCAATGACCGTAGCAAAGAGTGGCGAAAGCTATTTATCTTCCAACAACGAACTTGGGCTTTTGGAAACAAATAACAATGTAGAAATTGTAATTGACAAGGATAATAACACCATTACCCTGTTTGCAGCTGGGCTTGAAAATAACAAAGAATATAAATTCGATTGGGATATAACTTATAACTATAACGGTATGGCAAAAAACGAAAGTGGCGATATCATAAAAACTATAACCCATGAGCCAAATGTAGTTGCAAAGGCGGTTTTACAGGATAACAGCTCCACACAGGCAGATGTTACTGTGACTAATCTTACAGGTAGTATTCTTAGAGGTAACTATGTATATGTCAACGGTTATGGGGAAGAAGGAGAGTTAATTGCCTCCACAGGCACAGCACTTGATAATTTGGATGTGATGGCTACATCAGAGCTGTCACTAACTCTCGATAAACCGGTTTATAGCGTTTTTGCCTATGTTGAAGACGAGGAATCAACAGTTCCCACATCCCTTGCTATTAAAAAGGACGGAGCGGATGCGTCTAACATTGTTGTAGATTCACCCTCAACACATCAATATACGGCAGAGGTTTTTGACCCATTAGGCAACTCTCTCTCCAGTGAAAATGTAACGTGGAGTGTATCACCCTCGGGGCAGGGTATCAATGTTGAAAATGGAACAGTAACAATTGGGGAGGATACTCCTGCCGAAAGATATATAATTACTGCATCGGCTGGTGGCACCGCATATGATGAGATTGTTCTTACAATAGAAGAACTCACACCTCAAAGCAAACTGATTTATAACGGACTAACAAAAAGCGGAAGTCAAATAACCGGAGGACTAACACTTCAAATCGTCAATGACAATCCGCAGCTTTCAAGCTGTGATATTTTAATAGCTGTGTATGAAAAAGGGGAAAATAAGCTTGTGGCCTTAAAAAAATTTAAAGTGTCACTTAATCTGGGAGCCAATATAATTGAGCTTAATGATTTGTCCATTTCCGTAGACGCTACCAAAGCATACGAAGTTAAAATTTTAAATTGGGCGTCATTGGATAGTCTTATGCCTGTGACAGATGTTTTCAGAGCAGACACGTAAAAAGCAGACTTCTATACAACAAGAGCCACCCGATTTGGTGGCTCTTGTTACAATTAATTATCTTGTCACTAATACAAATTCACGAATAACAACTTCCTCTGCCACAGCTTTAAATGCGTTGCGGCGACGAAACATCAGCATTGTATCCGAAGTATCAGAATATCCTTGCTGTCTTATAAGCTTATCTGTCAATTCTTCAACCTGTGCGTGTGCTTGTTCATTTACCTTGTGCATAAGGGGCATTAGTTCACCGTTCATAGTAAGCTCAGCATATCTGTCAGGATATTCTTCTTTTAAGAATGACAGACACATTTGACCGTACTTGCCAAGGGGTTCGATATCAGATATGGGATCATTTGAAATTTGCAATTCAGGATATATAAGTCCGTTTCTTTCCTTGTAGTTTAGTCCTAAAGGGTCACTCATTGATTTTCGCTCCTGCCTTAAATTCATAATTTGTATTATTCAAATTCGTCACATTGGGTAAATTCGCTTGGAGATTTTTCGCTGGCAAAATACATTTGCAGTGCTTTTTCAATAGTTTCTTCGATTTCAGCTGAATCAGTAATGTTTTCAAAGAAACGAGAAAAACGCTTTGTTTTTATGCTTTTGACTGGCTTCGATTTTTGCGGTGCAGGTGAAAAAACATCGCCTAAAATATCCATTGATAGTTTTTCACTGTTATTTACAATCAATTCAGCATGGCTGTTATGTAATTTTACGGAGTTGCCATTTAGGTAATCTGCAACTAATAATTGATTTTGACTTGATAAAACTACTAACTTTACAGCAGCATCAGAAGCAATTTTCCCTTTGTCCACCAATTCGACTAATGGTTCGGCTAAATCGGCTATTCTTATAAGCCTATGCATTTGTGTTCTTGATGCTCCATGTTTTCGTGCAAGTTCGTCCAAACTGTTTGTTTTTTCTGCATTTTCTTGCAAATCTGTTCTTGTACCAGATCTTTTTTTCATAATCTCATATTGCTGTTTGTATGCTTGTACCCGTTCATATAAGGAAATATCACGATTAACTAAATTTGCTTCCGTAAGCCTCATGATAGCTGTTTCTTCATCGCAATCTACTATGTATGACGGAACATGGGTAAGCCCTGCCAATTTAGCACATCGCCAGCGATTTTCACCTGAAATGATTTCATAATTGCCGGGCAAATCAATTTTCCTTAGAGTAAGGGGAACAATAATGCCTTGCTCCTTAATACTTTCAATCATCGCTGCTTGTTTTTCACCCTCATATTGCTTGAATTTGTTATGCTTAGACGGTATGATATTATCTAACGAAACGTTAACGGTGTTAGAAATATTTTTAGTATTACTCTCATCAGTAATAGTTTTATCTTTGCTTGAACCTCAATAGATGAGGGCGTAAACATTTGTGCGAGTTCATCGTTTTCATTATTCTGGGTTTTCTCATATTCTTGATTTATATCTAACGGCGTATTATTTCCCATACGCATTTGTAGTTTCTTCATGCTCAAAGCTCCATAACCTCCTTTGCTAAATCTGTATTCCAAAACTGCTTTTGATTTTGGTGAATAGCTGAATATTGACTCTTTAACAGCAGCAGTTTCAGCAACCTTTGTAGATAGGCTTATTTTTGTTTTGAAAACAGGAATACTTTGATTTTCATAAACTGTCCGGCATACTAATTTTGATATATTTGTATGTGCCAAGTATTTTGTAATGAGTGTTCCCGCAATATGTAATGACGGATTTATATGTGTTTGGGTAATCTTAATATATTTCATTAAATTTGCAAGTCCATCCAGACAAAAGAAGTCATTTGCTTGTACGGGGATAATGATTTCGTCAGCTGCCGCAAGAGCATTTATTGTAATAATTCCTATACTCGGCTGGCAGTCCAAAATGATATAATCATAAAAGTTACCGATAGGCGCAAGGATTCGTTTCAGCATTGTTTCTCTGTACATTTCAGAAGCAAGTCCAATTTCCGTGTTGCCGAGCAGGGTATTACTACCTATAAAATCCACACCGTCATCCGAAGTACAGATAAACTTACTTTTCTCAGGATATTCACCTCCAAGCCTTGTAGTTTCAAATAAATCTGTTATGTATTTTTCAATTAAGGTTCTATCCGATTTTAATATCCCTGTTGAATTGGATTGAGCATCCAAATCAACGACCAAAACCTTTTTGTCTTGCTTCACTAATGCTACTGCTAAATTGACAGAAGTAATGGTTTTACCGACACCCCCTTTTTTATTGCAGATAGCAATTATCTTAGGCATAAATAGCACTACCTTTCAATATAAATTTTGACTTTTAAATGAAATAATAAAAAACTCGGCAAAAAAATAATAGAACCAAGCTCCAAATCCCTTGATATATCAAGGTTTCTTCCACTTATCCCTATTATAGCATAATCATCAGCGTAGACGTCGATGTATTCCCATTCGGGATTGGACTTGATGTACTGGCGGTAATAATCAACCTGGGCGGCATAGCTGTTTGCCTGTTCCTCTGAATCCGTGGAAACGCGGGCATAGGCGCCCACCCTCCGTTTTCTGATGACCCCCGGCAGAGAAGCCGCAAAGGATACTGGCTTCGCTGGAATTACTTTTACAACTTTTTCGCTCATTTAACGTGCCTCCTCAATGCGTTCTGCCGCGCTTTGTCCTTCATCTGGGGCGTCCAACTTTCACTCCGCGACCTGTCTTTCCAATAGCAGTCCGCAGTCCGTCCGCCTTTGAAAACAAAACTGAGCAGCTTGTTAGGACAGGCTTCGATGTGGTCTACCCGCTGTAAAAACTCACCCTCATCAAAACAGTCAACGCCGAGAACATCGGCGGCTGCCTGTTTGAGAATCTCTTCT
>JAQVYH010000145.1 GCA_029004515.1 Eubacteriales bacterium
ATTTAGGATACGTACCTTTCTTGTACGATAACGATCTAAATTATCAGTAACAATAATATTAAGCCCCGCCTTGTCGAATGGGAATTCAGCTATTATAGACTTTGGTCCTTCGATTACCCACAAATGAAAAAGCTCGCTTGTATTAACCATATCGTCTTCATAACCGAGGTCAATTTTTTCATCCCTTGGATAACCAGTTACAATTCTATCAACAAGTGTGTTGTAGAACACGTTTTCTTCCTCTATCCATTTAATAAAATCATCGCCCATATCCCAAAGCGTTGCATATTTTAAGATACAATCCTTAAGTGTTGCACCATTTTTATCTATAAGTTCACAGGGAAGGAAAATAAAGCCTTTAAGGCCAAGGTCATAACGCTTTTTTAGTAGCAAAGTTACCTTTGCAGGGAAGCTTACTCTTGGTGCATCCTCTGCCTTATCATTTTCATTATAAACAATACCTGACTCAGTGGTGTTTGAAACAACAAATCTAAAGTTAGGGTTTGCCGCCATTTCAAGATATTTATCAAAATCCTTGTGTGGCTCTACAGTACGAGAAATGCTATCGATAAGCTTCTTTTCAACTGTTGCAACGCCGTCCCTCATACCTCTCATAACATGTGTATACACACAGTTTTGTTCTTCTAATTTGCTACACATACCGTTTTCAATTGGCTGAACAACAACTACGCTGGCATCAAAATCTGTAGTTTCATTTGTAAGCTGGATAATCCAGTCAACAAATCCACGCAAAAAGCCACCTTCACCAAATTGAATTATTCTTTCTGTTCTGATTTGTTTTTCAAACAAGTCGACTCCCCCTCTGTTGTATCATCTTTTAATATATTCTACATAATTTTATGATTACTGTCAATATAAATACATAGACATTATACTCAATATTTGCACTATGATAGGGTTAATATTATTAATAATATACCATATTCTAATTAATCAAAATCAAAGGTCACTACAACGCAAAAAACACACCTTTAGAGAAGATGCATTTTTTATTAAAAGATGTGTTTTTTAATTAACTGCTATGAAATTTATATAGCTTTTACCAATCTTCTTCCTCGTCGTCTTCCATACCATCGTCCACGCCACTTGCATAGTCGGGGTCAAAGTCATACCTATCCGTATCATAATCTCCGTCAAAGATAATATCTTCATATCCGTCATCGTATGAATCGTCATAGGGCGTATAGGTGATGGGAGCAGATTTCTTTGGTGTATATGGCTCAGGTGTGCTTTCTATAACTTCAGCTTCTTCTTCCTCTGGCTCGATTTCATTTATATAATCATCCTCAATACCACTCTGGCTCTCCTCATATACCTCACTATAATCGGAATCTTCATAGTCCTCCTCGCTCTTACTGTGAAGATAACAATAATTGCTATCTTCTACTGCCTCATTATCGCAGCCATTGGCAATACATTTTGCTTTGGATAAATTAATAGTTACTACGGTAATTGAAAGCACAACAACAATAGCTACTAATACAACTGCTACATACAAACTTTTGTTCATTCCAGGTTCCTCCCCGTTATCATCAAATAGATTTTTATTTTTCTTTGAGTATATCATATCAAGTCAGGTGTACAATAATCAGGACTGCTATATATAATCAAAGTATGCTAAAATCGGGGATTTTGCTATTAACATATTTTACTTATTATCACTCTTGGGACTTTTTCTTTTTAAGAATCTGCTGCATTGGGTTAATCATAAACATATTCGACTTGGCGCACTTTGCCAAGGATGATAGTATTTCTAGCACTGCTGCTTGTGTATCTTCGTCTAAATTCTTAATGGTTTTCAGTATGGCACGGGCACTTGAAAACCATCTGCTGCCCATCTGCTTAACTGTTTTCGCATTTGTCTGAGATAAAATTGTATATACTGTATCAACAAAAAGTTCTCTTTGTTCATAGCTGATTCCCTTTAGCCAGTCTTTGAGGGTTGAATCCACAAAATGGCTGCTGCTTGTGACATCATCAACATAAATAAATTGATTTCCCATAAGCTCCCACGTATATAACTCGTGCTGAAGAATACCTATCGATTGAGAACTGTGAACAATCCTGTATTCCTCCTCATGTCCCAGCAGAAAGCCTACAACAGAGGATTGGGGAATATAGGTATCGATTCGCTCAGCGATATCCTTATAAGCATAGCTTCCAAGAATATCAACATCAAAACCCGGTCCATCATAATTGCAAACCCTGATTATTCTATCTCGTACATTAGCACTACTGAAAACTGAAGAGTATATTGCCAGATTGCCTCCCTTTGAGTGACCACAAACGATGAATTCACCGTTGAATGTCGAAGACACCTTCTCCATATATTTAGTAGCCATTTTCTGTGAGGGGACAGGACAGACAAAGGTCATATTAAAGTCCTCTTTCCATCCTACAAGGGTAGTATCGGTCCCCCTGAAAAACACTCCATACAAATCCTCTTTAAGCTTTACTGTAATTGCGGAAAACTGTGTCTGGGAATCAGAATCATAAATATCATCGTGCTGATAAAACTTCATCTGATTAAATCGTGGTGAATCAGAAAACGACTCAAGAAGGGTAATATCACCTTTATATATTACCTCTTTTTCGATATTCTCCACCATTAGAAGACTATCAGCTATTTCACCAAGCCTCTTACCATCAAGGGCTCCATCTAGTACATGAAACGGCAAATATGAAAAAGCAGACATAATAAGTCCGTCTATTTCGTTAAAATCACATTGCTCAACAGATAAATCACCACGCCATTTAATATAATCAAATATATTTGCCAAATCTGTTCCCCCTCTCTGACACTATAATATATTATATTACACTTAAATAGCATATTCAAGCATAAAATGTTAGCTATTGTAATATCTGGTAAGTATATTATACAAATTCCACCTAAATATAGTTTGACAACAACATTCTATTTATATATAATAAATTTATATAAACTGCGAGGTGAGGTATAGTGAACGAATATCTTTACACACATGGTATGTATATTTTAAGAATCATTATCGCATGTTTTTGCGGTATATGCATTGGTTATGAAAGAAAAAACCGTGCAAAGGAAGCCGGGGTCAGAACACATTGTATGGTGGCTTGCGGTGCGGCGCTTATGATGGTAGTTTCAAAATATGCTTTTGCTGATCTTTCTATGCTTCCTGAAATTGCAAAGGTTGATGTATCAAGAATTGCATCAAGTATTGTATCAGGTGTTGGTTTCCTTGGTGCAGGAATGATCTTTGTACGACGCAATACTGTATCAGGTCTTACAACCGCTGCCGGAATATGGGTTACAGCAGGAATCGGTATGGCAATAGGCGGTGGACTTTATATCGAAGGCATTGCTACTACTATTATCGTTCTTCTTATGCAGATATTCTTGCACAACAGGGGGATTTTCGGTAAATCTTTTAAAACTAAAAAAATCGTTATTTATGATGTCAAGGATACTGATTTTCTTGCACAGGTTACAAAAAAACTCGAAAAGCACGAAGCAACCCTTCAGGATGTAAGCATAAAGAAAGCTACAGATGGAGCTTCGACAGAATACAGATTGATTGTAGAAATGCCATCACATGTCAGCGAAAAGTCAATAATTGACGAATTCGATATGAATTGCGAAATTACTTCTAATTATTGACATATTTGTTATAGACAAACCTGATTTTTACTGATATAATAATAGAAAAATTAATATTTCGTATAGTGTGTCGGATATGATGCATCAAAAGTCATATCTGGTGAAAAGGGAATCGGGTGAGAACCCCGGACGGTACTGCCGCTGTATGCACCTTATGTTTTATATCTGTTGACGAAAGTCAGTCATTGGGAAACCGAGAAGGCAAGATATAAAATCCGTTTATCGGTAGGGTGTGAGTCAGAAGACCTGCATTGATACATCTTCGCACGTGTATTTATACATAGGAGAGGTAGTCCTGTTGCGCTAAAGAGAAGCACTAGGACTGCGATTTTCACAGAAAAACAGCTGTGGTAATTTATTATGATTACCACAGTTTTTTTAATGCGGTAATTAATCACAGGAGGAATAGCAATGAAGAAATCTTTATCGATGTTACTTGTAATGGTGTTGATTGTATCTTCCCTAGGCGTAGTTGCATATGGGGTAGACTTATCTTCCATCACAGTCTACGTTACAATCAGTCAGCACGGGGGAATAGTTAATGACAAGAATAACTTACCTGTAGCGGTTGTACCGGTTACATTATTTGGACAGGAGTCATATACCCTCGATGACCTATTCATACAAGCCCACGACCTTTACTATGAGGGTGGCTCGGACAGGGGATACCTTTCATACGAAGGCACTTGGGGTCCTGCGATAGAAACAATTTGGGGTATTACAACAGGTTATGTTGGTTATCAGATAA
>JAQVYH010000146.1 GCA_029004515.1 Eubacteriales bacterium
AGGTGATAAGAAGGTTGAATTTGTATCCTTTGGAACTCACACTCTGGCATATGTAAAGTCAGCACTTGGTTATCCTGCTTATTATCCTATACATAAAACAAAGCTTGAATACCCTGTTAAGGCAATCCTTATGGACCTTGATGGGACAAGCGTAAGAAGTGAAGAATTCTGGATCTGGATTATTGAACAGACAACAGCTTCTCTTCTTAAGAATCCTAAATTCCAGCTTGAACAGGCAGACATTCCATTTGTATCAGGTCATAGTGTATCTGAGCATCTTGAATATTGTATTAGAAAGTATTGCCCAACTTCAACACTTGAAGATGCAAGAAACTTCTACTTCTCTCATGTTAATCACGAGATGAAGGAAATTATGGAAGGTCGCGGCAGAGAAAATGCCTTCGTTCCACAGGAAGGTCTTAAGGAATTTCTCTATGAGCTTAAGGATATGGGTGTTAAGATTGGTCTTGTTACATCCGGTCTTTATGAAAAGGCTTGGCCTGAAATTCTTTCAGCATTCAAGACACTGAATATGGGTGATCCAAAGGATTTCTATGATGCGATTATTTCAGCTGGTTTCCCTCTTCGTAAGGGTAGCGTTGGTACACTTGGCGAACTTTCACCAAAGCCACATCCTTGGCTTTATGCTGAAACTTGCTGTGTAGGTCTTAACATTCCTTTTGCAGACAGAAACAAAGTTATTTGTCTTGAAGACAGCGGAGCTGGTGCATGCTCGGGTAGAATCGCAGGTTATCCTACAATCGGTCTTGATGGCGGTAACATTGAAAGTAGCGGTACAATGCCAATGTGCGAACACTTCTGCCCAACACTTGCAGATGTATTAAAGGTAATTAAAAACAACAAATAATTAAAACATACAATTTATTTCCTATTATATATATAGAAAGGGTTAACAAATATGGATAACAACAAAAAAACACAATGCCATTTTATATCCAATACTCACTGGGACAGAGAGTGGAAGTTTTCTGCACAGAGAACAAGACATATGCTCGTTACAATGATGGATATGCTTTTTGACATTTTCGAAAAAGAGCCTGAATACAAGCACTTCCATCTTGATTCACAGACAATGCCTATCCAGGATTATCTTGAGGCATGTCCTGAAAAGAAAGAGCTTGTTAAAAAATATGTAAGCGAGGGTAAACTTGCAATTGGACCTTGGTTCTGTCTTCCAGACCAGTTCTGTGTAGGCGGTGAATCTCTTGTAAGAAACCTCCTCCTTGGTCACAAGATGGCAAAGGAATTTGGCGGTGTAAGTAAATCAGGTTATTCTCCATTTGGTTGGGGACAGATTTCACAGATGCCACAGCTTTACAGCGGATTTGGAATTAACTTTGCATCATTCTATCGTGGTCTTAATACATATATGGCGCCTAACTCTGAATTCTATTGGGAAGGTCCTGATGGCACAAAGATTTGCGCATCAAGACTTGGTCAAAGACCTCGTTATAATATGTGGTACATTCTCCAGAGACCAGTTTTCTACAACAAGTATGATGGAGATAACAGACGAGTATCATGGGGCAATGGTGATGGTGTATTCCGCTTCACAGACCCTGCAAAATGCGAATATGAATATCAATATACACATCGTAAGTATGAATATCACGATGAATATATTGATGAAAAGGCTAAGCAGGCTATGGCTGAACAGGACGGCGAATGGACAACTCCACACCGCTTCTGGTCAAATGGTCATGACTCCTCTATCCCTGATATGAGAGAAGCAAGGATGATTAAAGACTGTGACAAGGTATTTGACGATGCTGATGTATTCCACAGCACAGTATATGACTTTGAACAGAGCGTAATCAAAGACTTTGATCCAAAATCACCTGTACTTAAGGGTGAAATGAGATATCCTTATACAAAGGGTAGTGTATCTGCTATCTTTGGTTGGATTCTTTCTGCAAGAACTGCAATCAAGCAGGATAACTTCAACACAGAAAGACTTCTTGAATACTATGCAGAACCTCTTGCATGTTTTGCATCATTCCTTGGTGCTAAATATCCTCAGAATTTTATTGACATTTCATACAACTGGCTTCTTCAGAACCACGGTCACGACTCAATCGGCGCTTGTGGTAGGGATGTAGTTTATGAAGATGTTGACTATCGTTACAGACAGTCAAGAGAGATCGCAACTTGCGTTCTTGAAAGAGCTATGATGGATGTTGCAGGTGACATTGACCTTTCATCTTGGGACAAGAACGAAATGGCACTTGTTGTATATAACCCTGCTCCATTTGTAAGAAGTACAGTTGTACCTCTTGAACTCGAAATTCCTCTTGAATGGAATGCAGAAGGATTTAAGATTGTTGATGAAAAGGGCAACGAATGTGCAATTCAAAAGCTCAAGACAATCAACCCAATGTATCAGATTGTACAAGACCCTGCAGACGCTGTTGACGTTCTTCCTGTTGACAGAGAAACAATAAGAGTATTTGTTAGTGATATTCCATCAATGGGTTATAAGACACTTAAGGTTGTTCCTCTTATGAATGTTAGAGCTACAACACCTAAGACAATGCTTACAGCTGCACAGACAATGGAAAATGAATATCTCATTGTTGAAATCAATGCTAATGGTACTCTTAAGGTAACTGAAAAGGATACCGGCAGAGTTTATAATGATATCGGTTACTTCAAGGACAAGGGTGAAATCGGTAGTCCTTGGGAACATCAGGACCCTGAAACAAACGAAATTTACACAACTCTTAATGAAAGAGCAATGGTTAGCCTCGTTCGTACAGGCGAGCTTGAAACAACATTCAGAATCGTTCTTAACTGGGCTATTCCAGAAGGACTCACTGCTGATAAGAAAGCAAGAAGCAATCGCCTTGCTCCTTACACAATTGAGACATTTGTTACTCTTCGTAAAGGACAGAAGTGGGTTGAATTCAATACTAATATCAACAACCAGATTAAGAATCACTATCTCCAGGTTGCATTCCCAACACAAATTAACGCGCAGCAGGTTGCAGCGCAGGGACAGTTTGATGTTAATATGCGTCAGGTTGCAAAGCTTGACTACTCGCTCTTTGATGAAATCCCAATGTCAGAACAGCCAATGAACTCATTCGTTGACCTTAGTGATGGCAAAGAAGGTGTTGCTCTTCTTAACACGGGTCTTAAGGGTTACGAGGCAGATGACGATGCACAAAACACAATGTATCTCTCACTCCTCCGTTGCTACGACCTTATTATCTATGTAACACCAGAAGAACAGAACTACTCAAGACTTGAAGATGGCTCACAGTCACTTGGCAAGCATTCATTCAGATATGCATTTATGCCACATAAGGGCGACTGGGAAGATGCTGGTATATGGCAGGCTTCTGAGGACTTCAATATGGAAATCACATCTGCACAGCTTTCACCAACAGCTTGCGGTAAGAATCCTCTTGAAAAGTCATTTATCGAGCTTGAAAAAGAAGGTCTTCATGTTAGTGGTGTTAAGAGAAGCGAGAGTGGCGAAGGTTGGATTGTAAGACTCTTCAACCCCGGCACAAAGACAGCAAAGAACAAGATTCGTGTAAATGGTGGTTTTGCTGCTATTCCCGCTACACAGTCACCAATCGAAAGACAGATGGTTGATTACAGACTTCCACAGGCTAACGGCACAAAGTGGAGCAAGGCTAGACTTGTAACTCTCGAAGAATTACCTGAAAAAGACCTTACAATTGATAAGGACGGTTGGGTTGAAGTTGAGATTACACCTAAAAAGATTTACACAATTGAATTACTTGGCTAATTAAATTGTTGTTAATAATTATTATTTACATATAAAGGAGATGTTAAGATGAAATTCGGTTTTTTTGATGACGCTAACAGAGAATATGTCATCACTACACCAAAAACACCTTATCCATGGATTAACTATCTTGGTAATGAAAGAATGTTTGGTCTTATTTCAAACACAGCTGGTGGTTACAGCTTCTACAAAGACGCAAGACTTCGCAGAATCACAAGATACAGATACAACAATACTCCACTAGATTCAGGCGGCAGATACTTCTACATCAACAACGGCGGTGACATTTGGTCACCAGGTTGGCTCCCTGTAAAGGCTGAACTTGATAAATATGAATGTCGTCATGGTCAGGGTTATACAAAGATTACAGGTGAAAGAAATGGTATTTCTGTTTCTCAGCTTTGCTTTGTTCCACTTAATACAGATGCAGAAATCTACAAGGTAACAGTTAAGAATAACACAGATAAGCCTGTTAACTTTAAGATGTTTTCATTCCTTGAATTCTGCCTTTGGAACGCACAGGACGATATGACAAACTTCCAGAGAAACTTCTCAACAGG
>JAQVYH010000147.1 GCA_029004515.1 Eubacteriales bacterium
TCCAATGCTCCCATATAGTTGTAGCACCCTTTGTAACAGAATATAACCATGATGGGTAATCTGTCTGAAGGAGGAGGTCGTACGCAGTTTCGCTATAACCATTATCTGACAACGCATGGCAAAGATATGGAGTTCCAAGGAACCCAGTTTTAAGTCTGTTGCCATTCTCCTTAATCATCTCATTAAGGGCTAATGATGATTTTTCTTTGTGGTCTGCAAGTCCGAAGAATAGGGAGAGCACATGAGCGGTCTGTGTATCTCCAAGAATTCTGCCATTAGGGGTTACAAATTCCCTTCTGAATTCATTACAGATGTTTTTATAAATCGTTGTGTATTCAGCATATTCTTTATCCTTACCGAGCACCTTTGATATCTTCATCAAAATCCCTGTTGTATAAGCGAAATATGCTGTTGCAATCAAATCTTTTGGCGTTGCGCCAGTATATGAGCCCTCAGAGGCATCAAGTGCAAGCCAATCTCCAAAATGAAAACCAGTATTCCAAAGAAATTCATTGGCACCCTGCCTGCGTACAAAGTTATTCCACTTAACCATACATTCAAAGTTTTCTTCGAGAATCTGCTTGTCACCATATGCTCTGTAAATTTCCCATGGCACTATAATACAACCATCTGACCACCCGCTTGAACCACCAACATCAGTAAGAACATTTGGTATAACATGAGGAACTGACCCACTTTCAGCCTGATCACAGCATACATCTCTCATCCATTTTGAATAGAACTTTGCTGAATTATAGTTACTTGCCGCAGTTCTTACAAATGCCTGTGCATCACCTGTCCAACCCAGCCTTTCATCACGCTGAGGGCAGTCGGTTGGCACATCAACAAAGTTACCTCTTTGTCCCCAGATAACGTTTTTAAACAGCTGATTAATGAGTGGGTTTGAACACTCAAAATTACCTGTCCTCTCCATATCCGAGTGAATAACCTGTGCTACAAAGTTGTCCGCTGAGAAGTCTCCAGGAAACGCAACTACTCTTGCATATCTGAATCCTTGGAATGTAAAGCGAGGGATGAAGATTTCTTCGTCGCCACCCTTAAGGTAGTATACAGTCTTCTGCGCGGCTGTTCGGAGGTTACCAAAATAGATGTTTCCGTCTTTATCAAGTATCTCAGCATGACGAAGCTCGATTCTTTGACCTCTTATGCCACCCTTAACAGTTACCTTAATCCAACCTACAAGGTTCTGACCAAAGTCGAGAATATTATCAAGATTAGGTGCTCTGAAAAGAGTTGGTTTTATCTCCTCAGTAACTCTACATGGCTCATTTTCCTGTGCAACAATGTGGTCTTTTTTGAAGTCAACTATAACTGCATCATCCCACCTACTGTCATCAAAGTCAACATCTGTCCAGTTAGTTTCAAGCCTTGCATCATATGTTTCGCCCTCATATATTCCTGACAATATAATAGGGCTGTCGTATGTTTTCCAACTACTGTCTGTAACTACTTTTTCTGTTGAACCATCAGCATATGTAATATGAAGCTCCATAAGAGCAGCAAGTGTGCAATTGTTAAATGCCCCACCCTGTCTCCAAGGCTCCCAACCAAGTGTGCCAATGCACCAACCCTTGCCAAGCATAATGCCAATAGTGTTTCCACCATTTTTAATCATATCAGTTACATCATAGGTCTGGTATTGGAGGTGCTTTTCAAAGCTAGTAAAACCAGGAGTGAGTACATAATCCCCAACCTTGCTACCATTAAGAGTTATTTCATAAAGACCCATTGAAGTAGCGTAAATTCTTGCTGATTTAACCTCTTTATCAGATGTAAACACATTACGAAGAATAGGGCTTACTGTGCCGGAATTACCTTTAGGTGAGCCAATCCACCTCGCTTGCCAATTATCGTGCGACATAAGACTTGTTTCAAAGAAGCCGTCCTTTTCGGCGACTTCACCATTGTTGTCATATACAGTAACCTTATAGTTATATCTTGTGCAGGGCTGTAGCTTATTTCCATTATATTTTATAAGATGTGAACAGTCATCTTCAACTTTGCCACTGTCCCACATTCCTTCAACAGTCAATACATATGCAGTCTGCATTACATCTTTGTTATCACTTTTAAGTATCCAGGAAAAACGAGGATTTTTATAATCAATTCCTATTGGATTGTTTGCATATTCACATTTGAGTTCACTAATTTTAAGCATTTTTATTGCCACCCCTTTGCAAGCTTTTGCAGATTTATTTTGCATATTATTATGGCTTCTCTGCATAGTTACATAGAAGCCATATGTGTTTATATATTAATTATTAACCAAGCTCTACAACAACCTTATGTGTCTTGCCATCAGCAAATGGAGGAATGATGTTAGTGTCGATAACCTTACCATCAACTGTAACCTTCTTAACACCCTTGCTAACGCCTGCTTCATTTACGATATCAATATCGTACTGAGCACCACGGAATGTTCTCTTAACATTGTAGCCCTTCCAATCCTTTGGAATACATGGGTCAACCTTAAGACCATCATAGTCAGCCATAATACCAAGGATTGACTGTGAAATTGCAACAAAGTTCCATGATGCAGTACCTGTAAGCCATGAGTTTTTAGCTTCACCATGTCTTACAGCATCCTTACCTGCAACCATCTGTGCATATACATATGGTTCAAGCTTGTGGATTTCGCTGATATCTTCAAGGTATGCAGGAGCAATCTTTGAATAGATTTCAAATGCTCTGTCGCCTCTGCCAATAACTGTTTCAGCCATAGCAACCCAAGGATTGTTGTGACAGAAAATGCCGGCATTTTCTTTATATCCTGGTGGATATGTTGAAATTTCACCAAGGTTGAGATAGTACTTTGTAAATGCAGGATTGTTAAGAACAATACCATACTTTGTATCAAGATACTTAACTACGCTGTCAAGTGCCTTTTCAACAAGACCCTGGTCCTTACCAATACCAGCCATACCACACATACCCTGTGGTTCGATGAAGATTTTACCTTCTTCACATTCCTTACTACCAACCTTATCGCCAAATGCATCATAAGCACGAAGATACCATTCACCGTCATATCCGTACTTAATAACGGTCTGTTCCATGTCGTCTATCATCTTCTGAGCCTTGTCTGCTTCTTCGTCAAGACCTCTGTGTCTGCAAAGAGCAACAAATTCAGGTCCGATATATACAAACATACCAGCGATAAATACTGATTCAGCTACCTTGCCATCCTGGTTTTCACAAGTCTGGAAAGATTCACCAGGAACCTTTGAAAAACAGTTAAGGTTCAAGCAGTCGTTCCAGTCAGCTCTACCGATAAGAGGAAGACCGTGAGGGCCAAGATGATCTGGTCCATAGTAGAAACTACGACGAAGATGTTCAAAGAGAGATGCTGTAACATCTGGGTTACAGTCAAATGCTACTTCCTCATCAAGAATTGAGTAGTCGCCTGTTTCTTTGATATATGCAGCAGTAGCACATACGAGCCACATTGGGTCATCGTTAAAGCCACTACCAACTTCCAAGTTACCCTGCTTTGTAAGAGGCTGATACTGATGATATGCACTACCATCCTCAAACTGTGTTGCAGCAATATCAAGAATTCTTTCTTTAGCTCTGTCCGGTACCTGATGTACGAAACCGAGAACATCCTGATTACTGTCTCTAAAGCCCATACCACGGCCTATGCCTGATTCAAAGTATGATGCGCTTCTTGACATATTAAATGTGATCATACACTGATAAGGATTCCAGATGTTAACCATTCTGTTAAGCTTCTCATCATCACTTGTAAGAGTGTATTTTGAAAGAAGGTCTGTCCAGTAAGCTTTAAGCTCATCAAATGCAGCGTCAACAGCCTTAACTGTTTTGAACTTTTCAATAAGTGCATTTGCCTTTGTTTTGTTTATGATGCCTGGAGCTTCCCACTTTTCTTCTTCAGGGTTTTCGATATATCCAAGCATAAAGATATAATCTTTAGATTCATCTGGATTAAGCAAAATGTTAAGCTGATGTGAAGCAACTGGTGCCCAACCGCTTGCTACAGAGTTTGTAGCCTTGCCAGCCTTAACAACTGCAGGCATATCATAACCGTTGTACATACCAACAAAAGCTTCTCTGTCAGTATCAAAGCCATTGATTGGCTTGTTTACTGTGTAGAATGAGTAGTGATCTCTTCTTTCACGGTATTCTGTCTTGTGATAGATTGTTGATCCATCAATTTCAACTTCACCTGTTGAGAAGTTTCTCTGGAAGTTTGTCATATCGTCCTGTGCGTTCCAAAGGCAGAATTCAAGGAATGAAAACATCTTAAAGTTAACAGGCTTATCTGTGTTATTCTTAACTGTTACCTTGTAGA
>JAQVYH010000148.1 GCA_029004515.1 Eubacteriales bacterium
TAACAGCTAATCCTGCTACTGTTTTTGACCTTAAAGATATAAGACAGATATCATTACTCCCTAAGGTTACTGAAAGCACTACATTCAAGATTGCAAAGGTAAATATTCTTTCAAAAGAATTTGTTAGCAGTGCCAACGATCCCGAAAAGTTAAGAAAAGTTAATCTTGTCAACTTTGATAACTGTGACGTAGGTTCTAGTATTATTCCTTCAAACGTTTCAATTACAGGTTATAAAGGTTCACAAGAGATCGTTCAGCTTGCTGATGGCTCAAAGGTTCTTCAGGTAAATGTTGATCAGCCTGTAACAACAAGAGCAAAGACAGACTTACATCAGCTTTACCAGAGAACAAACATTGCCTTTGGTGTAAAGGTTCCAAAGGGCACGTTAAAGAATCTATCAAAGATCACATACAGAGTTGTTAATAATTCTATTGCTCCTTCTGATAATGTTCTCACTAATGTATATTATGTTGCGGCTGTAACTGGTAGCGGTTTTTCATCTAAACAAGGAGAGAGCTCAGTGAAGCTCACTTCTGATCTTGGTGATATGACTGAAATTTCATTCGAGCCTAAAAAGGGTATAGGAGTATCCAGTAGCGTATTATATTGGAAGAATGCGGCCAGCGCTCCAAAGATTTCTGATGATCACATGGAGAGCTTTGATACCGTTTATCTTTATTTAGGTGTTCCTGAGTGTGCAGCTATTGATACGACTAATGGATGGAATTTACAGATTGGTTCAATCGATTTAGAATTTACCGAACCACCTACCTATGAAAAAGATGCCGAATCCCGTATGATAGTTAACGGTAATCGTTTTGATGCTAAAGATTCAAGCACACTATCAATTACTACAGAAAACCTTAAGAACAATAACATAAATTACCGCAACGTTAAGACTGTTTACAATTTAAATGCCACTGCCGGCAATGAAGATTACGCTGTATTCCAGAATTCACTTTCAACATTCATGCGTAATGCAAATAGTTTTATTGAAACTGCGAAATTCCGTGTTTACACCTATTCTTCAGCAAACACAAAACTCAAAGTTAATCTTGTTAGTTTCTTTGGCGAAAAATTGCCTTTTGAAATTGATATTCAAAAGAACGATAATGATAAATACATTGAGAATATTGTTGCACTAAAGGATATTTATAACAGTTTCAAGGCTAATTATCCGGAGGAAAAGTTCCATCTTGCCAATATTTCATCTGTTGAAATTGCCCCGGATTCTACCACAAATGTTATTGTAGCAGGTGTCAGCCTTTGGACCGGAGAACCCGGTTCAGGAGGAAGTTCTGGCAACTTCTATTTCAATACTATTGACGACAGTGCAAGAATCGAAGGATATTTTTATGCCATTCAGGAAGATTATACTGCAGAGATTGAAATAATGAATGCCGCTGCTGCCATAGGGGCTCAAGGAACAAGAATCCCTGTTGGTTCAAAGCCGGTTGCAATGGCCAAATTCACATTGAAAAATGCTGACGGCGATATAACAACCCCTGCTAACAGATTCTGGATAAGTTTGAAAGTTCCTGCAGGAGTAAATCTTAATGACATTGGTATATACAGAGTATTCTTAGATGGATCTGTTGTTAAAGAACGCCATGTTTTCGAACCAAACGGATATATTTCTGTAAATACTTTTTTTGCCAGCGATACATTTGTTGTACTTGCCGGTGTAAAGAATAAAGCTACTGCTCCTGGTGTTAAGGATGATAATGCGACAGATAATAATACAGAAGATGATTACGATATCGAATATATCTATGAAGAGGGCGAAGAAGAGGTAGTAAATACACCTTCACAGGTTGTTCGTAAAAAGAAAGTAATTCGCAAAAAGTCAGATATAACAGAGAGTTACACATGGTTGTGGATTCTTATTGTTGTAATTTCAGTTGTTGTTCTTGCGGCTGTTGGCGTTGTTACATTACTTTTAATTCGCAAAAAACGTAGAAAGGGGAATTAAACTGTATGAAAAGATTATTAAGTATAATTTTGACTTTAGTTTTGCTGTTTACATTTGTTACCGGTTGTGATAAAGATGATACCGATAACAGCAGCAGCAAAACCTCAAAACCCACTACAAGCAGCAGCGAAACCGATAGCTCAGAAGATAATACTTCATCAGAAGAAGAAGTAGAAGAAGAATTTGAAACACCTTCAAAACCAAACACTGGCGGTATTGTTGATACAGACACTTCAAACACTTCAAACAATTCTTCTCAGCCCGCAACTAATGACTCTGAGCGTCCTCTTCGCGAAAGAATGCAGGGAGGCATCAACTTCCCGGGATTTAGTCATAGCGATCCTAATTCTTTTGTTTTTGACAGAAATTACTATGATCTCCTTGTTCAATCAGGATTTGATAATCTCCGTCTTCCAGTTGGAGCTCATAATTATATTGTAGGCGAAGCCCCCGATTATCTCCTTGATACCTCTATAATGCGTATGCTTGATATTGCGCTTAACCATGGTCTTGAGGCTGGTCTTGTTGTGGTTCTTGACTTTCATAACAACTCTCTCTTCCAGAAAGAACCGACTATTTTTAAGCAAATTTGGCGCCAGATGGCTGAACGTTATCGCGATTATCCAGAAGAGCTTATGTTTGAGATAGTTAACGAGCCTAACGGCATTTCTGATGATTATCTTAACAAAGTTCAATTAGAGACCGTTAAAATTATCCGTGAATCAAACCCCACACGTACTATTGCTCTTGCAGTAAATGCCTGGAACCAGATATCTAGGCTTTATGGCACTGAAATCCCGAAAATTGTGGGAGCAAATGGTGTCTCAGAAAATGATCCGAATGTTATTTTGGCCGTTCATAGCTATAACCCGATGTCCTTTACTCATCAGGGTGCAAACTGGGGGGGTAACAACTATCCGGGCAAGAAGATTTGCACAGATGAGCTGTTGGCTTCTATCACTAAAGCACTTGAGACCTGCGCAGAATATGAAAAGAAAACCGGTCGAACTGTCTGGGTCAATGAATGGGGAGTTTACCTTGGAGATGTTATAAAAGAAGAGGTTTCCAAGTATCTTCATCATTTCACATCAGAATGTGCTCGCCTTGACTTGTCATATGCATTCTGGGAATTCAATTCCGGTTTCGGTGCCTTTGATAATACGACACAGAAATGGAAAGATTATGTGTACGGTTCATTGGTAACTAAGTGGTGATAGCGTAAAAGTGTAAGTGTTATAATTCGGCGGTTGCTGTTTAAAGTAGCACTTGATAAAAAGGATTGATGGGCTTTTCTGCCCATCAATCCCTTTGGAGAGAATAAATATGAATAATAATTGCAATTCAAAAAAACTAAAACCCTTTGAGAAACTTCGCGGCGGAATCAACCTTTCCGGTCCTATTGGTGGAGGAAAAGCATTTGAAAATCTTGATTGCTGGATGCTACAGAAAAAATACTATGAATTGATAGCTGAAAAAGGATTCAATAATATCCGCCTTCCAATAACTTTCGATTTTTATACTGGAGAGTATCCGGATTATACAATCAACCCTGAGTACTTTAAAGTTTTAGATACAGTAATCAAATATGCGCTGGATTTTGGATTTTATCTAATTCTTGATTTTCATCACTCATGCTATTTAAATAACCCATATAAGTTTCTGAAAATCTGGGAACAGATTGCAGAGCATTATCAGGATTACCCCGAAGAATTAATGTTCGAACTTGTAAACGAACCAAGCGCGCCCATAACGGACGACTGGTTGAATATTTTACAGGCGGAAGCCGTTAAGCTCATCCGTAAAACCAATCCAACAAGAGGTATCGCAATTGCCTGTAATCAATGGAATGGAACCTGGAAGATACTTGCTGTCAACTGGGATATGTTTGATGAATACTGTTTCCTTGACGTTCACAACTATTATACCATGACTTTCACCCATCAGGGTGCCAATTGGGGCGCAAACCCGACAGAAATCCGCCCCAAGAATGCTCCTTTCACAAAGGATGTTGCAGATCAAATAACTGAGCATCTTGAACTTTGTGCTGACTATACAAGATTAACTGGCAGAACGATTTGGATAGGTGAATGTGGAGTCTATTTTGATGGTGCCATTCCTGAAGAATCTGCAAAATATGTTGAATACTTCACCAAAGAATGTGCCCGCTTAAAAATACCCTATGCATGGTGGGAATTTAATGTTGGCTTTGGACTTTTCAGTAGAAAGACCGACTCCTGGAAAGAACATTTAATCCAGAATATGAC
>JAQVYH010000149.1 GCA_029004515.1 Eubacteriales bacterium
CCCTACGATATGTATGCCACATTCTTTCAGGCGTAATTATATGGGGAGTATATGCAGAAGAGGGTCAGAGCGTCCTTGCATATTCCATTATATATAATGGAACATATATGATTCCGGAGATCATAATAACAACAATTGTAACAGCCCTTATGATTCCACTAATTAGAAGAATAGAAAGATAACTATTTTACCAAAATTAAAATTTATAACTATTGATAATTTGATTTATCAAATAAAATAAGCCTGTTCACGCTCGTTGAACAGGCTTATTATTTTATATACACCTATGTCAATCATCAGACTTTTCTATCGTTGTTTCCTTAGCCAACATCTGATAGGCTGACTGATGTTATATGCAGAAAGATAAGAGCAACACTACAATAATTAAAATGCAAAACTTACACAGCAAAGCAAAAACTTCTTTTTTATTCGCCATACTATTCACTTTTCACTATAAATATGGTAAAATATTTTTTCGAAAGGGTTGATTACAGTGAATATGCTAAATTACATAGAAAAAGCAGACATCCCATTTGTCCCAACTGGGATTACAAAGGAAAAATATATTGACATAATCGAGACGTGCCTTGAGGCATATCCAAAGGACTTAATTCTCTCTATGAATCCGGAGGAAGATATCCAAGCATACAGCAGAATTGTCTGCGTTTATTCACTCCTTACCAAAGAGGGTCGCAGTGGATACAACGCCGATTTTGCCTATGAAATTATGACTCGCTGCTGCAAAGCTATTGATTGCAACAAAAAGGACATGAAGCTTGACTTCTCTGTAAAAGAGATTATGATTGCATATCTGCTTCTTGACAGTATAGCGCCATCGGAGATTAAAGATAATTGGAGATCACTTCTTTCAAATATTGTCCCGCAGAAATATTATGTATATACAACAGGAGATAAGCACAATATAAACATATATAATGTAGCAGGTGAATGGCTTCGAACACAGTTTGACATAACAAGCAGTACAGAATATATTGAAGAATGTCTTGAAAAGCAACTTCCAAAATTTGACGAGTATGGTATGTATCCTGACAACCTTGCCCACGACCCACGCAGAAACCCTATTCTCTATGACCTTACAACAAGGGTGCAGCTTCAGCTACTGAGCCTGTACAATGGTAAGCTTAAGCCAGAGCTTGACAAAGCACTCGAGAGGGGCGGACTTACAACACTCTTTATGCAATCAGCAGCCTTTGAGCTCCCTTATGGAGGCAGATCAAATCAATATCTCTTCAACGAAAGTCTTATTGCATCTTGCTGTGAGTACGAGGCAATAAGGCATAAAAACAAAGGAAATCTAAAAGTCGCAGGGGCATATAAGAGGGCGGCACATCTTGCAATTCTTTCTATCGAAAGATGGTTAAAGGCAAAAAAGCATATTAAAAATATGTTTGAAAGTGATTTAATCGGCACGGAAAGCTATGGATATTACAGCAAATATATGATAACAATGGCAAGCTTCATGGCAATAGGCTATATTACCATTGATGATACAATCACAGAACAGCCCTGTCCTGCGGAGATTGGTGGCTATGTAATAGAAACGACCGACCGCTTCAACAAGATTTTTGCTAACTGTGGCGGCTATTCAATAGAAATTGACACCGATGCTGATCTTCATTACGACGCAACAGGTCTTGGACGAATTCACAAAAGAGGGATTCCAACAGAGCTTTTCCTATCTGTGCCATGTCCAAAAAACCCGAGCTACACCTTGCCTGAGGGTTTATCAGAAGGTAGCCTTACAGCAGAGGTTGGTTATATAGACAGTAACGGCGAGGTTAAATACCTCTCATCTGCAAGTAATATAGAACATGAACTAACAGTATTGGAAGAAACCTCCCGAAAGGTTAAATTCCAAATCGAGTATTATGGTGATGAAATTCCAAGCATCACGCAAACCTACACCTTGACAGACAAGGGAATAAAAATTTGTGCAGAAATAGATAATGCAGATAAAATATTCTACCGTGTGCCTCTTCTTATTACAAACGGTGACCTTCCAAATGCATTTAACACAGAAATCACGATTGGTGATGGTTTTGCAAAATGTGTTGCAGACAAATATTATGCAAAAACCGAAACTGACGGTTATATAACCAAGGGCAAAGAAAAGTATGGAAATCGTAATGGTATATACACCTATGCTCAAATAGAAAAAACAGGTAACACCTTAACCCTCAATATATCGCTTGGCGACTAAGAAAAAATTCCATATAAAATGTGTGCATTATATTATGGAAGAAATGCACACATTTTTTGATTAAAATAGATAAAATTTTACTCTTTTTGAGGAAATATATGCACCCCTTGTTACTTGACAATGGTGTTTATGTATAGTATAATTTTAAAGATGTTGGAGCATTATGTTGTTTATCCGACAAAAATAATAATAATACAATTCAGATAAAGGAGAGTTAACCCATGAAAAAAACCATGGACGGTAATACCGCCGCAGCGCACGTTTCCTATGCGTTCACTGAAGTTGCAGGTATTTACCCAATCACACCTTCTACCGTTATGGCCGAACAGGTTGATGCCTGGGGTGCTGAAGGTAGAAAGAATCTTTTTGGACAGCAGGTAAAGGTAGTTGAGATGCAGTCTGAGGCAGGTGCAGCAGGTACTGTGCACGGTGCTTTACAGGCAGGCGTACTTAGTTCAACTTACACTGCTTCACAAGGCTTGCTTCTTATGATCCCTAATATGTACAAAATCGCCGGTGAAAGACTTCCAGCTGTTTTCCACATCAGCGCTAGAGCACTCGCTTCACACGCTCTTTCAATTTTCGGTGATCACTCTGACGTAATGGCTTGTCGTCAGACAGGCTTTGCTATGCTTGCATCAGGCAATGTTCAGGAAGTTATGGACCTTGGTGGTGTATCTCATCTTGCAGCTATTAAGTCAAGCATGCCATTCATGCACTTCTTTGATGGTTTCAGAACTTCTCACGAAATCCAGAAGATTGATGTTGTAGATTACAGCGTATTTGATAAGCTTATGGATAAAGATGCTGTTGACGCTTTCAGAAAGCGTTCACTCAACCCTGAAAGACCAGTTGCTAGAGGTTCAGCACAGAACCCTGACATTTTCTTCCAGGCTAGAGAAGCATGTAACCAGTACTACGATGCAATCCCTGCTATCGTTCAGGATTACATGGATAAAATTTATGAAGAAACAGGCAGAAGATACAACCTCTTCGATTACTATGGCGCAGAGGATGCTGAAAATGTTATCGTAGCTATGGGTTCTATCTGTGATACAATCGAAGAAACAATTGATTACCTTAACGCACAGGGTAAGAAGACTGGTCTTGTAAAGGTTAGACTTTATCGTCCATTCTTCACAGACGCATTCTTTAAGGCTCTTCCAAAGACAGTTAAGAAAATCGCTGTTCTTGACAGAACAAAAGAACCAGGTTCAATCGGCGAACCACTTTATCAGGATGTATGTACAGCATTCATCAACTCTGACATTAAACCTCAGATTTTTGCTGGTAGATACGGTCTTGGTTCAAAGGACACAACTCCAAGTCATGTTCTTTCAATCTTCAAAAACCTTGAAAAGGATCAGCCAAAGGATCATTTCACAGTTGCTATCAACGATGATGTTACACACCTTTCTCTTCCTGTTGATGAAGATATCGATACAACACCAAACGGCACAATCAATTGTACATTCTGGGGTCTCGGCTCTGACGGTACAGTAGGTGCTAACAAGAACTCAATTAAGATTATCGGTGACAACACTGACCTTAATGTTCAGGCTTACTTCTCATATGACTCTAAGAAGTCAGGTGGTATAACTGTATCTCACCTTCGTTTCGGTAAAGAGCCTATCAGAAGCCCATACCTTGTAAACAAGGCTGACTTCCTTGCTTGCCACAACGCTGCATATCTTTCAAAGTATGATATGGTTAGTACAATCAAGCCAGGCGGAACATTCCTCCTTAACTGCGCTTGGGATCTTGAAGATCTTAATGTGCATATGCCTGCTGATAAGAAGAGAATCCTTGCTAATAACAACATCAAGTTCTACACAATCGATGCTGTTGCTCTTGCAAAGGAAATCGGTCTTGGCGGCAGAATCAATACAATCATGCAGTCCGCATTCTTCAAGCTTGCTAACATCATTCCAATTGATAAGGTAATCGAATATATGAAGGGCGCTATCTATAAGAGCTACGGTAAGAAGGGCGAAGATATCGTTAACATG
>JAQVYH010000150.1 GCA_029004515.1 Eubacteriales bacterium
TATCTATACCATATATTTCTTTTGCATTATCAATTAATGATGTGCCCCATCCACAACCACAGGGGATATCTAATACAGTCATTCCCTGAGTATATTTTTTACCAAAGCTATATCTTTCGATAAAAGCATAATAATATTTACTTTTATTGATATAAGCTTGATCTTCAGGATATGCTCGCTCAGCCAATAAGATCACTTCTGGATAAGTCTATTGTTTGTTTTTCTCTTATTTATGTACCATTTTAAAACGGGAGTATCAACTTGACATATGCTCCTGTTAATGTCGGAATCTCCACATACTCCATTAGGGTACATGCATGTTCCGCTTTTAATATCCTGATCTAAACCTTTTGGAGCATTTTTCCAGATTGTGTCAAAGTCGCTTATTTTAATGTTTCCCATTATACGATCTTCACTTAAATCAAAATTGCATGGGAAGATATCTCCATTTGGAGCAAGATGGAAAAATGTTTTTGCGGCATGGCACGGCATAACACGTTTATTTATTATTGAATCATAAAGATAGGCTTTTTTTATTATTTGTTTATACGTTATATAATCTTTATGAATATTCCCGGATTCTTTTATTTGATCAACATCGGAATATCTCTCAAGAACAGGCACCAAGTCTGGATTATTTTGGAATACAAGATCTTTCTCATTGGTACTAAAACGATCATTCATAACAGTCCAGCATATATGAACTCCTAGCCCTTTTTGTTTCGCAAAGTCACAAACCCAATCAAAGTAATCGACATTTTCTTTTAGGAATGTAAAACTAAAGTGAACACACGGGCTAAATTCCTTTAATAATTCTGCTGTCTTTACAGCATTTTCAAAACTACCTTTTACTCCTCTGCTTTTATCATGCACTTCTTTGGGACCATTTAAACTAATCCCTATCAAGTCCCATTCTAGATCTGGTGCTTCATCTTTAATTCTTTTAAAGAAATTGTGCGCTCTTTCCGGGTTATATCCATTAAGGGTGATACTAAATTTAGCTTTACTAAAATTTCTATGGAGTGATAAGATAATATCCGGGAAATCATCTCTCAGTATGGGCTCACCCCCACTTAAAATTATTTCATTTATATCCTTTAATAAAACACTTTTTGCGAATTTATCTATATCCTTTGAATTTATATCATCATGTGGTAGGGATTCGTTATTCCAGATATTACACGATGCGCACTTAAAATTACAGCGCCATGTCATAGTATATCTGATACATAAAATTTTTTTTAGATCATTATCGTGAATCTGGCGCCCATAATAAATTTTTTTGAGTTTGTCCTGAATCATATATTTAACCACCTTATACGTCTATATATATACATTTTTTATCGGAACCTAGCTCGATAACATCTCTCATATAGTTATACAATCTATACCTCAATATTTTGTTTAACATCATGGACTATTTTCCAGTTAAAATCCATACAGAATAGACCATAATAATTCGTTATCAACTGACCGGTACCATAATAATCTGATCCCTCAACGGTGAAGGATACGGAGTTTTCAATCTTATCTAAATATACACCATGCCCATGAATTGTTGACGATAGATACAATGTCCATTTTCCGGGGGTAAGGCACAAATTATTAATTTCTAATATTGCCCATTCTTTATTTCTTCTAGGTTGTTCAATGACTGTATGGCTCATCCATGTTGTGGCAGTTGATACCCATTGGTCATAACCGGTTTTGAATACGACTCCTAAATGTGATCCTGGATATTCAGGCAAGCCTTCTACAAGGATAGCAATTTTTATCTTTTCTCCCGTTAAAAATGTGCTTCTTACAACATCATCAGAACCTAAAAGGATCACTCTCTTTATTATTGGTTTTCCGTTGTTGTATTGATTTACCCTTTTAGAAAGGTCGAATACACCATTCTCTACAACAATCCCTTCATGGTGTGAGTGAGATAAATAGAATGATATTATAGAGTCTGTGTCGCCTTTTTCGATAATTTTACCATTATTCATAAGGAAGGCACTATTGCACAAATTTTGAACAGCCGCCATATTATGGCTTACGAACAAAACAGTCCTTCCCTCACCGGCAATCTCTCCCATCTTTCCCATACACTTCTTCTGAAACTCGGCATCTCCTACAGCCAACACCTCATCTACCAGTAAAATTTCCGGATCCAGATGTGCCGCCACAGAAAACGCGAGCCTTACCTGCATGCCACTTGAATACCTCTTCACCGGCGTGTCCAGGAACTTTTCGATGCCAGAGAATTTTACAATCTCGTCGAACTTATCATCGATCTCGCGCTTCTTCATGCCAAGGATGGCACCATTGAAGTATATGTTTTCTCTACCAGTTAGCTCGGGGTGAAAGCCGGTACCTACTTCAAGAAGAGAACCGATCCGGCCTCTCACGACAATCTCGCCCTCTGTCTGACGGGTGATACGGGAGAGGACTTTGAGTAAGGTGCTCTTGCCAGCACCATTCCTGCCAATTATGCCGAGTACCTCGCCGTGTTTGACTTCGAAGTTAATGTCTTTAAGAGCCCAGAAGATATCTTTTGGCTGTGCAGCCTCACGGATTGTCCTGAGGGGGTGGCGTACTATATTTGTCGCATTTTCGGTGAACCGTTTATAAGTTCTATCCGCCCCGATTTGGTACTGCTTGGAAAGATGTTTCACTTCTATGATAGGTTTATTATTTTGTGCTGTCATGCTACACCAGGTCTGCGAAATATTTTTCAGTCTGACTGAGGTACAAGATGCCGCTAAAGAATATCGCAATAGTTATCACGGCCGAGATGGAAAGGCTTACATAATCCACTGGCGTATACCCCAGCAAGATCGCCCTATGCGCGTTGATTAGGCCTGTAAGGGGATTGAGAAAGAGTAACCATTTCAGGTTCTCACCGAGGATGTTAGTTGGGTAGATTACAGGCGAGACAAACATCAGTAGCTGGATGAAAAAGGGCAATGCAAACTTGATATCTCTATACTTCACGCATATAGATGAGAGCCAGTAGCCTGTCCCTGCTGCCAGGAGTATAGTGAGCAGCAGGATGAACGGCAATAGAAAGATTGCCACTGTCGGCGTGAAATGGTAATAAACCATCATTACAGCTATTATTGCAAAGGCGATTACGTAATCCACGGTACATGCCAGGCATGGCGCCGTTGGGATAAAGATTCTTGGTAGATACACTTTAGAGAGAAGCTGGGCGTTGTTGACTAGACTATTCCCCGAATTAGTTACGGCGTTTTGGAAGTAGGTCCATAGTAGAAGGCCTGAGTAAGAGAATAATGCATAAGGAATCCCCTCTGATGGTATCTTTGCAACGCCGCCGAAGAAAAAGGTGAAGATGATCATTGTTAATAATGGCTGGAGCACTGCCCATGATGCTCCCATCGCTGTCTGTTTGTATCGGATTTTTATCTCTCTGAGAGCTAGGAAGTAGAGGAGTTCGTAATTCTCCTTCAATTCCTTCCAATTCAAATCGAGGAGACCATACTTTGGGCGAATAACGATTTCATAATCCGAGGTATTTTCTATCATCACTGATTCCTAATCCAATTTACGTAGAGTTCCAATCCTTCATCTATTCTGGTTCTAGCATTCCAACCCAGAAGTTCTTTTGCCTTCCTGGTGTCAGCCCATGTATCATTTACGTCGCCTTTTTGTTTTTCAATATGCTTGATAGTGGCTGACTTACCGATGACTTTCTCAATCCCAGTAATCAGGTCGTCGATGCTAATCCTGTTCCCACCACCGATGTTAAAGATCTCGCCCCTGACTCTGCTATTAGCCGCTAGAATATTTGCCTCGATAATATCATCGATATAGGTGAAGTCCCGAGTCTGATTACCATCACCGTATATTGTGATTGCTTCACCATTCATGATCGCCCTAACAAATTTGTTGATACCCATATCCGGCCGCTGGCGGGGGCCATATACTGTGAAATATCTAAGTGAAACTGTCGGCACATTATAATTCTTCCAATACAGGTTGCAGAGGTGCTCTGCTGCAAGCTTCGTCACTCCATAAGGTGAAACAGGTTGCACCAGTTGGTCCTCACGCATTGGTAAGTCGATATCTCCATATACCGAAGAGGATGAGGAATATACGAATTTTTTAATGTCTATTTTCTTATACCACTCCAGTAGGTGTTGGGTCGCTTGGACATTATCACGAGTATAGACCTCAAAACTCTTCCCCCAAGATGCTCTAACTCCAGCTT
>JAQVYH010000151.1 GCA_029004515.1 Eubacteriales bacterium
TATGTGGTATGCCGCTTCACCCGTTCTTTTGTTAAGGGTAATAGTTCCGATAACGTCTGCTTCACTGGTGCTTTCGCTGTCTTTTAGTTTAATCTTTATGACGGGGTCATATAGTCTGTTACCGTCTCTGTCAACACCTATAAGGGTAACCCAAACAGATTCCACAAGGTCACCGCCCTCTTCCCAATTAGCCTTTACCTTAATATTTCGTATCATGTCAAGGTTAAAGCCTTCGATGCCACTTTCTCCTTCAGTAGCAAGAACCACCATCACTTCCGAGCCATATTCAGCGGGACAAATTGCTGTAGGCATAGCGACGCTCTTTTCTTGATCCACGAAAACCACCGTCTGGGCGTATTCGCTATCTTCAAATGCTATTGCCCCTATAATTCCCCCGGTTGAAAAACCTTTTGTAATAAGCGGAGGGCCTGATGGCTTTGCGTTGGAAATGATGACCAAACTAAACAGCAATGCTACGCTTAGTACTACACTAAAGATTTTTTTCATATTGTTTCCTCCAGTCAAATTCAACTATTGCAAAACCTCATTTCATTTTTCACCAAAAACCCTTTGGTTAATTCTACCGTTTTTTCATAAAATTATCAACATTTTTTAAATTTAATTTTTGATAAATGAACGTTTATCTCATAAACAAAAGGGCCTGCTTTTACAGCAAGCCCAAGAGGCTATATTTAATACCAGTATCGATTGCAGCATCTACAACCGCATCCGCATCCGTTAGAGCAGCCGAAGAGGCCTAACAAGAGCAAAGGCCACAAGTACATAATGATCACTCCTTTTAGCTTATTTAAAAAGCAAAGAAAAGTGGACACAGTACAGATTATGGCGATAGGAGTATATGTGTGAAATATAGGACACAGAAGGAGGAATCTGTTTGACCAACATTGAAAAGAAAGCTTTCCTGCGTCGCTACGGAGATAATGAACGAGAGATAAAGCGCCTCGAAGAGGAAATTTCCCGCTGGGAATCACGAGCTGAGAAAGTAACGGCCAGTTATAGCCTGGCACCAGCGCATGGGGCTGATGGCGACAAAGTACAGGTCGCGGTTGATAATATTGCCTAGATTAAGGCCTTGCTGTACGACCGGCTGACGGATGCCACCGAGCTGCGGCGCAGCATTCAGGCGGCAATTGATACGGTGGAGGACGGGTGGCTTCGGAACCTGCTTGAGTACAGATACATAGATTCACTGTCGTGGGACGATGTTGCTGAAATGATGAACTATGATCGTCGGTGGACGATAACTTTGCATGGTGCGGCCTTGGTTGCAATGGGCATCAAAAACACAGCACTTTAATTCACTCAAATCTGTGGTATTCTGTATTTGTAAAAATTTGCAGAACTAACCTGAATTTAATCATGCGCAAGCATACAAGTCCTCTCGTCGGTAAAACTATTATTATCAAACAAAAGGGGGCCTTGGCATGGAACTCAACACGCAGGATTATCTAAAAAAGACGTTGGTTGATACACAAGAGCGCGTGCGGGACTTTATGATGTATTCTGAAAAGTCAAATGATAAAAACATTCAGAGCTTTTTTAAGCAGTATGCGGAGTCCGAAGCACACCAGGCAGCACAGATGCAGCAATATATCGATAATATCCATTAGTATAGTTAACCAAAGAGCACCCTCGACGATTCGGGGGTGCTCTTACAAAAAACCGAGGATCACTCCCCGGTTTTTTCTTTGGTATAGAATTCATCAAGTGGGCATTCTAATGCGTTGTAAATCACACTTGCGGTAGAGATACAGCAATCCCCGCGGCGTTCATAAGCGTAACCTTTTATAATTTCAAGTGTAAATTATAGCCGTATTTTGGTAGGGTTTTAAGAGTTGGAAACTTGTAATATTTTACAGTGTTCTATATAATGAAGAGTACATCCTTGCTTTGTACGGTGATAATTGTAGCACAATAAGTTTAGTGGAAAATAAAGCTGAAATGCATAACACATTCCGGCGATATGGGGAGCTTGTGGAACCGGAAATGATGCAAAAATTTACAGCTAAAATCAAATGGGATGTTGTTGGTTATATCGGCGATAAAGAATACGCCATGCAGGGTCTATCGGAATGTTTCGAAAGTATATCAATAAATGATCCTTCGCAATGGCGTGAAATAGGGTCTCGACTTTACCGGCAATCTAAAATCGCAGAAATATCCAACAATCACTATGCTTATGACATTCGTAATAACATCACGAAAGCAGCCGTACGTAGCGGTCTTGATAATTTCTGGGAATTGCACTCTTGGAATAATGAGTTTCGCATCAATCTCTAAAATCCGAGTCAAACTCAGATGCCTTTTTCAAACAAATGCTCACCCCACAATGGATGACTATCATAGATCATGAATCCAAGGAAATTGAAACTGCTTATCAGCCCGAAGCGGACAGTTATTTCAAACATCTATACGCAATATGCAATTGCTGCTCAAACTACAATATAGTAGAAAACCCGATAAGATGAAGATGCTGTTTGAGAAAGAACTTGCTACGCAAGAGTTGTGGATTACAGGAAACTTCAATATTCCTGTAGACTATAGATTCAATGATCCAAATTTAGTCTACTGTAGTGCAGAATCTCCTAACTATGATCTTCCAGACTCAGGGAGCCCCGATGACTCAAGCATTTTTGAAAACTTTCTTTCTTTAACTGAAGAGCATGATAGAGAATCACAAAATGCAAATAAAATTAGGAGGTTCATCTCAAGATTTTCTGCCACTGAAAAATATGTTGACGACGAGTATATCGAAACAGGAGATATAAGAATACCTGCGCTTAATCCAGATATAAACGCGATTTTATATACCAAAGAAAAACATGGCAAATGGCATTAGGGCTTGATAAAACACAACTCTCAAAAATTGTGTTTCAAAAGCTTCCTACAGGTAAAATGCCACTTTCCGCATATGTCTGGTACCCTTGGGGATATGAGGATGGGGCTGTATTTTTAGAAACAGCAAAGGTGTGCTCAATTTTTAATTCATATCGTGACAATCATTTTGATTGGTGTTTAGGGAACTTTGGATTGCTTGCTAAGGAAGGCTCTATTGATGAGACAAAAGATACATCAATCTTTCATGGTGGAATCAACCTTTTCAATCGGGTCGGTGGCAAGATTAGGGTTCGCTTTGGTAATAGTCAACTGGTTCCATCATCAGCGTGGAGACAACTGCTCCATTGTGTTCCCAGTAGTGCCTCCCCCTATGTTTGGATAAGTGAAAATGGCAATGAGGTTCTACGACTTGAGCATATTGCATCACCAACTAGAAATAATAACACTAATTGAATTTCCCATTATTGATATTACCTGAACAGTTTAGATTGCCGCCCAAATGCTGCCCGTCTTTATATCCTTGCTGAACAAGGCAATGGGCGCTACGGGCGGCATGGGCGGCATTTTTACAAAACTATCTATAATACAACCCTGTATACTAACTCATATCAGCATTTAAAGTATGGTTGAGTAGGCCACTAATCACGCTTCAGCGGCACCAGAACGATCCTCAAGTCTTTCTTGAGGGTCGTTTTTCTATTATTTATAAATAGTTTCTGATATAGATTAAAATATCATAATAATGGCGTTATAATGCGGGTTTATATTTTATAGTGCTATATACTCTCAATGCGATATTTTAAGTGATTGCCTGAATACCGGATTGATAAGATAATTAGTCTGTTTGAATATTTTAAATCTCAGATAATTATATTGGAGCATTATAAGATAGCTGTTATTTATATAAGGCATTATTACGTGATCATACCCATATTCAAATATATCTGCATCCGAAAAATAGTTAAAATATTTTTAATGAAATGCCGCCCATGCCGCCCGTAGCGCCATTCCCTTATTCAGCAAGGATAATAAGCGGGCAGCATTCGGGCGCGATTCCGGCATTATATAAATGCCTCCCGATCCCTATTGTATTAAACTAAATTATAAATCTATATTATGTCATTGAAATATATTTGGAAGGAAGTTTTTAATGTTAACCCTAACAAGATTCAGTGACATAACCCAACTGGAAGATAAGCTGGACAAGCCAACCTGCATAAATACAAACACGGCGTAGAAAGAATTGCCGCCATCAAGAACGGCATAACAGAATGGATGCAACAGAAGGGCTACAACAACCTTGATGAGATCAGGGGCAAACTGGCC
>JAQVYH010000152.1 GCA_029004515.1 Eubacteriales bacterium
ATTAACTTTAATATATATTATTATCTTGCAATCAAACGATTTAACGATTTAAAAGTCAACGAGGAATGGAAAGTTTTTTTAGCTATAGTTGGTTTATCAGTTCTGATAATTGCTCTTAACCTTTTGCCGTCAGGTAAGTCCATAGAATGGTCGTTTAGAGCGGCACTTTTCCAAGTAGCATCAATTATAAGCACCAGTGGATTTAGTAGTACAAACTTTGATTTATGGCCCCAGCTTTCCAAGACGATACTCATAATCTTAATGGTTGTTGGTGCGTGTGCCGGTTCTACCGGTGGTGGTATAAAGGTTTCAAGATTAATTATTATGTATCAATCAATTTGCAAAGAACTTAAGCGAATTGCTCATCCACATTCAGTAAGCAGAATTAAAATGAACGGTAAAGCAGTGGAAGATGGTGTTGTAAGCGGTATAACAATATATCTGGCAATGTATGTTTTTATATTTGGAGTATCAATACTTATTGTATCTTTAGATAACTTTGACTTTGAGACGACCTTTACCGCTGTATTGACTTGCTTCAACAATGTAGGTCCAGGTTTTGGTGAAGTAGGACCAGCTGGCAACTTTCATGCTCTGAGCAACCTCTCTAAAATAGTTTTATCTATTGATATGTTGCTAGGGAGGTTAGAGCTTTTGCCAATTTTACTATTGGCAACTCCTTCATTTTGGAAAAAATAATTTTAATCGGTGATAATAGTGAATAGAAAACCAGAAAAAAAGAGAATACGCATTTTTGATTATTTAAAAGCGGCTGCTGTTATTTTTGTAATAATTAATCATTATATTCATAGTTCGTGGGAAGTATATAATAACAGTATTTTCTTTCCATTGACATTTAAAATGCCTGTTCCTATCTTTATGATAGTAACAGGCTGTGTACTTGCTATGTCGCAGGTTAAAAAGCCGGATAATACTCTTTATAACCCGAAGGAATTAACAAAAAAAATATTAAGGTTCTGGATTCCTTTTTTCTTTGCATATGTTGTAGAGGTTTTATTATTTATTTTGATTTATAACAGAAAATATACCGTGTTGGACATAGTGAATAATTTTCTAAGAGGCGGAGCGGGCCTAAACGGAAGCTATTATGTGCCGGTAATGATTCAACTTGTATTTATATTTCCAGTACTGTATTTGCTAATAAAAAAATATAAAACAAATGGTCTTATAGTCTGTTTGGCAATAAATTTTTTATATGAACTTATATGTACATTAACGCACATCCCATATGATATTTACCGAATTTTAATGCCTAGATATATCGCATATGTTGCATTAGGTTGCTGGTTTTATTTTAAAGATTTTCAAATTAGCAAAAAACTTTGTGCCGTTATGTTCAGTTTGGGATTAGGCTTTATAGTAATTAAGCATTTAGGATACAAGCCATATGTATTTAAGATGTGGGCAGATACTTGTATGTTAGTTGCGATGTACATATTCCCAATTGTAGCTTGTATTATTATGAAATATAAGGATTATTCGTCTGATGGCGTTATCTCACGGGTGACAACATCTATCGGAAATGCTTCCTATCATATATTTTTAGTGCAAATGATTTACTATAACATTTTTTATCCATACGTACTTAAAGCGTTTAATACACCTATTATAAACATTCCTTTAAATATTGTTATATGTTGCGCTGTTGGTATGGGTTTTTATAGAATAGAAAAAGGCATAAGCAAACGGATTATAAGTTTAATATAACCGAGGCTTATGCCTTTGTTTATTAGTATTCTGCTGGATAAGCAATTGTTTGGAAACCAAGCTCATATGGTGCAATTACTCCGGGATTAAAAGAAACTGCTATTTCACTTCCGCAGGGATAAATAACTAAATCTTCGAAGTGTATTTCTACCAATTCGGCCGAATCTTCATAATAAAGATCTGGTTCCTGCAATATTATTTGATTAAAAGCCGTTATTATGTTACCTATGATTTCTTCTTCTGTTAGTGACGAAAAGTAATCTGTAAGCAATGCTGGCCGTCCGTTATCTAGTCTATATACTTTAGAAAACCTTGAAATCAATGGTCGAGAATCTTCTTCAACGAATACAGAGCTAGTATACAAAATAGAATATAAGTTATTAGTTTTATTGGTTATGTCATAATTAATAACGCAAGAATTCGCACCTAGTTCGATAATGTCATTTTTAGCTTTGCTAATTTCATTAATAATATCTTCTTTAATTTTTATGTTAATTAAGTCAGTATTTATAGATTTGTTATCACAGGAAATCTGAGGGTATGAGTAAGATATTTTCATATTAGTATTTTCTTCAACAACATCAACTTTTGTAGTGGTAACATTATACTCGCTTGTAATAATAACTGTTTGTGAATTGCTATCCCAATCAACATTACATCCAAAACTTTCAGCAACAGCTCTTACGGGGATTAATGTTCTTGCATTTATTAGTGTGGGAGGAACATCCATATACTTTTTTTGACCATTTATGTAGTATTCGTTGTTGTCAATATACATTATAACGGTCGTATCATCTTTGGTCGAAGTTATTGAGTAATTTTGCTCGTTCCATTCAACATGAGCATTAAGTGCCTCAAAGATTGCTCTTAACGGTACTAAAACTCTATCGCTGATCATAATTGGCGGTTGGTCAAAGGGTATTGCTACACCATCGATTTTTACAGATATTGCCCCACTATCAGCGAAAGCAATTGGCTGTATAAGTATACTAATTAGCATAATAATAGAAAGAATTTTTTTCATATTAATCAACTCCCAATAACAAGTATATCATATAAGGGCTGCCCCATAAAATTAAATTTAAGTTACACATATTGCAATAATTTCTATATATGATAAAATTAGGAACAAGGAGTGATAATTATGTTAAAAAGCAGTAAAGTGATAACAAGATATCCTGAAAATCCAATTCTTTCACATAAGGATATCCCTTACAAAGCAGCGCTTATTTTCAACGCTGGTGTTACAAAATATAACGGTAAGTATGTTATGGTATTCAGAAACGATTATGGTAGCGTAGAAGACCAAACCCTTGAAGGTACGAACATTGGTCTTGCATATAGTGATGACGGTATAAAATGGGATGTTCAACCAAATCCTTGTTTTAAACTCGAAAACGAAGAAATTCTCCGTGCATATGATCCAAGACTTACAGTAATCGATGGTAAGGTTCATATGTGTTTTGCTGTTGATACAAAGCATGGCGTGTGTGGCGGCGTTGCTACAACAGAAGATTTTGAGCATTTTGATATTAAGTCAATCAGCACACCAGATAACAGAAATATGGTCCTTTTCCCTGAAAAGATTGGGGGTCTTTATACAAGACTTGAAAGACCATTTACAGTATATAGCAGAGGTTGCGACAGATTCGACCTTTGGATGTCAAAATCACCTGACCTTAGATACTGGGGTGATAGCTCACTTTTGTTAGCAGTAGAAAATGTTCCATTTGCTAATGATAAAATTGGTCCAGCTGCACCTCCAATCAAGACGGAAAAGGGCTGGCTTACAACATTCCACTCTGTAGACCTTGATAAAAGCAGAGGTAAGAACGGTTGGGAGGATAAATGGCAGAAGAGATACTGTGCAGGTATCATGCTTCTTGACCTCGAAGACCCATCAAAGGTTATTGGCATGAGCAAAGAACCTCTTATTGTTCCTGAAATGCCATATGAAACTGAAGATGGATATAGAACAAATGTAATTTTCCCAGGTGGTATGATTCTTGAAGACAACGGTGAAGTTAAAATCTACTATGGTGCTTCAGACACAGTTGAATGCCTTGCTACAGCTAATGTAGACGATCTTATTAAACTTTGCACTGAGAAAAAATAAAATGCTTTTTTAAGGGTGATTGTTATGAATCTTCGTGAACAGTATGAACAGTTTCAAAAAGAAACATTGTCCTCTTATGCTACTTTGCCTCAAAACTCAAAAGGCAGAGTATTTGATGCTCAAAAATGCGATCTGCGCACTGATTTTCAGCGAGATAGGGACAAAATCATTCACTCGAAAGCTTTTAGAAGATTAAAGCATAAAACACAGGTGTTTGTAACTCCTGAATGAGATAATTACCGAACTCGTCTGACGCACACTCTTGAGGTATCTCAAATAACAAGAACTATCGCC
>JAQVYH010000153.1 GCA_029004515.1 Eubacteriales bacterium
GCCCCCTACATATATGGGTTTTGTGTTTTTTCTATGCGTAAACATAATCATTTATCCTTTCAGAAGACGAAGTATATCACCATAGGTCGCATATATCATCAATGCAATCAAAAGTCCAAAGCCAATAAAGTGAATAAGTCCTTCCTTCTCAGCGGGAATTTTCCTCCTGGATACTATCTCAATCAAAGTTATAAGCACTCTGCCGCCATCCAATGCTGGGATTGGAAGCAGATTCATAACACCAAGACTGATCGTAATATTCATCAGAAGGTATAAAAGATAATATATACCGTTCCAGAAATCATTTTTTGTTTCACCAACCGCATCGCCGATAACACTTACAATTCCCACAGGACCTGAAACTTCTGACATACCGCTTCCTGTGAAGATTCTCTTTATCCCAATGAAAATACTCTTACCACAGAATAGCGTCTCATAATAACCATATTGAACAGTTCTTAATGGACTGTTATTAATCACTGTACCAACAAAACCAATGACATATCTGGACTCAGCATCAATATATTCGGGAGTTAACTCAGCTGAAATCTTCCTGCCATCTCTCTTGCCCTCAATATTCATAGTGCCCTGTCCATCGTATAGGTACATTTGGAACTGTACTTCCTTCATTGTGTGGATATTGTAACCTTCAACCTCGGTTATAACATCACCTTTTTCAAAGCCTGCCTGTTCAAGAGGGCTGCTTGGGGGAAACTCTGAAATAACAGGGACAGCAATTTCCTTGTTGGGAGCAACGAAGATAATCGCAACAATCAATCCTAAAACAAGGTTCATAAAGCTTCCTGCCACAAGGACAATAAGCTTTTTCCAATAAGGCTGATTATTAAGAGCCTTTTCATCGTCGGATTCCTCATCTTCACCCTCAAGCTTAACATATCCGCCTATAGGAAGAATCCTTACAGAATATTTAGTTTCACCCTTACCCCATTTTAAAATGGCAGGGCCCATACCAATAGAAAACTCATGAACTCTAACACCAAAAATTTTAGCTGTTATAAAATGGCCAAATTCATGAATTGTAATCAGTAATGAAAAAATAACGATTGCTGCTATAGCTGTCAGCAATTTAAATCACCTCGTATTTTTTTGTCTATTTCTGAAATCTCTTTAATAGTAGGATTTGGAATAACCGTGTGTTTTTCCATTGCCTTTTCAACAAGCTGAACTATTTCCATAAACCGAATCTTACCATCAAGGAACATCTGTACTGCCGCTTCATTTGCCGCATTGAACACAACAGGCATACTGCCACCCGTCTTACCTGCATACAAGCCTAAATCAAGAGCTGGGAATGTCTTGCGGTCAGGTTCATAGAATGACAAAGTGCATATTTTACTAAGGTCAAGAGGCTTTGCAATGCCCTCTGCCATCTCTGGATAGGTAAGTGCCGCCTGGATTGGCAAACGCATATCAGGAGTTGCCATCTGAGCAAGAACACTGTTATCAGTATATTCAACCATTGAATGAACTATACTCTCACGGTGCACAACAACCTTGATTCTGTCATAATCCACATTAAAAAGATGATGAGCCTCGATAACCTCAAGCGCCTTGTTCATAAGTGTAGCACTGTCGATGGTAATCTTTCGTCCCATACTCCAATTCGGATGGTTGAGTGCATCTTCAACTGTTACATTTTCTAGCTCCTGCGGTGTCTTTCCAAAGAAAGAGCCGCCTGAGGCAGTTATAATAAGATTCTTTATATTCTTTTTCTCTGTTATACATTGGAAAATCGCATGATGCTCACTATCAACAGGAAGCATCCCTACGCCCTTTTCTCTAGCGAGGGGCATAATTATATCGCCGGCTGTAACAAGGGTTTCCTTGTTGGCAAGGGCGATATCCTTGCCTGCACAGATAGCATCATATACAGGAGAAAGTCCCGCGATTCCAACTATTGCTGCCACGACCATATCTACTTCATCAAGAGTTGCCGCATAGCAGATTCCCTCTTGCCCTGACACTACCTCAATATCAGTATCAGCCAAACGCAGCTTAAGGTCTGCTGCCTTTGATAGATCTGCAACTGCAACAACTGATGGCTTATATTTACGAGCTTGTCTTTCTAACAGCTCAATATTTCCTCCGGCTGTCAATGCAGAAACCTTTATATCATTAAGAAAATCAACCGCTTCAAGAGTTTGTGTGCCGATTGAACCGGTTGAGCCTAAAATAGCTATACTTTTCATTATTTTCAAGTCCATTTCTTAGTATAGAATATTCCCTACAAATATAAGAAATAAGTAGATAACAGGTGCAACAAAGATAAGGCTGTCGCATCTATCCATTACCCCACCATGACCCGGCATAAGCTTGCCGTAGTCCTTAATGCCATACTGTCTTTTTATTATAGAAGCAATCAAATCTCCAAGCTGTGAAATAGCTGCACACACTACACCTAAGCCAATTAGCATAGGGTAGCTTACAGTTGCATTAAATTGCGTTGAAAGGATAAATCCATATAGTACAAAGCAAAGTCCGCTTCCAACAACACCGCCTATTGAACCTTCAATTGTCTTTTTAGGGCTAATTTTAGGGCAAAGCTTATGCTTGCCAAAAAATACGCCAACAAAATATGCAAAAATATCCGATGCAAAAGCACCGATAACTACTGTCCAAATTAAGTATCCACCTTGCTCCATACCTCTGATATATGCGATGCAAGCCATAAATACTGTTATATATAATGTAAGAAGATACACCTTAGCTGCATCCTCCACCTTTACCTCCTCATGATTAAATAACATAGTCACAAGGATAAGGATTGTATAAAGCACAATAACGCCGAAAATATTTTTATGATTCCCATTCAAAAAGGGCAGAATCGCCGCTAAAGCAAAGCCTGAAATACTAAATACAAGATTTTTAACAACTCCGGCAGACTTGTACATTTCGCAGATTGCGATAACACCCAAAATAGCCAAAGCAATGTTAACTGCCATCACACCGCCAAGGAGTACGCCTACAAGAACTATCGCTCCTATAGCACCTGATATAATTCTCACAAGCATAGTTTACCTCTCCTCTACACCGCCGAAGCGTCTGTTTCTCTTTTGAAAATCGCCAATTGCCTTTTCCAAATCCTTAACAGTAAAATCAGGCCAAAGAATATCCGAAAACCAAAATTCAGAATAGGCTGACTGCCATATAAGGAAATTAGAAAGACGGTATTCACCGCTTGGACGGATAATAAGATCAGGGTCAGGAAGGTCGGATGTATACATACATTCGCTTATCGATTCCTCGGTAATATCCTCGGGATTTATCTCACCTTTTTTTGCTTTATCTGCAAGAATCCTTACCGCTCTTGTAATCTCACTTCTACCGCCGTAGTTAAGGGCAATATTGAGTACAAGGCCATCATTGACACCTGTTACCTTTTCAACTCGTACTATTTCCCTTTGCAATTCGTCCGAGAAGGCTGAAACATCGCCTATTACACGAATTTGAACATTCTGCCCCTCGATTTCCTTCTCAGCATTTTTAAGAAACTCAAGGAGGAGCGCCATAATATTATTCACTTCCTCCTTGGGTCTTTTCCAATTTTCTGTTGAAAAAGCATATACAGTAAGTGCTGTCATTCCCATCTTACCGCACGCCTTAGTTATATCACGCAAAGCATTAGAGCCTGCACGATGGCCTGCCATTCTAGGCATACCTCTACGCTTTGCCCATCTTCCATTGCCGTCCATTATAATACCTACATGGGCAGGAACTGCTTCAGGATTATATAATTTTCGGGTAGCTTTGCGTTTGAATAACATATGATCAGATCTCCATAATTTCCTTTTCTTTTGCTGCTGTTATTGTGTCAACTTCCTTACACTTTGCATCTGTAAGTGTCTGTATATCCTTTTCTACATCCTTAAGGTCGTCTTCTGTAATCTCGTTGTTTTTCTTTGCTGCCTTAAAGTGATCCATAGCATCTCTTCTGATATTTCTTATGATAACCTTTGCATTTTCACACTTTTTGTGAACATCCTTAACGAGTTCTTTTCTTCTTTCCTCTGTAAGAGGTGGGAAGTTAATTCTAATAGTTTTGCTATCGTTTTGTGGATTTATACCAAGCTCTGGTGTGTGAATC
>JAQVYH010000154.1 GCA_029004515.1 Eubacteriales bacterium
TTTCTCTATTCATTTCCAATCATTTTTGCGTTATCGAAATCAAAATATCATTAACGTAACTTCCCCAGGAATAATAATAGTCACGGTATCCGATAAGCGGCAATGCATTCAATAGTTTTCTGTTAATAATAAGTCCGCTTCGTAAATCTATATATTTTTTTAATCTATTTATAGTCTTCTCTGCACATTTCAATCCCTCAGAACTGGTCAACTTATTGCATGAATCAAATACCAATTTATAGTATTCTAAATCATCTATCCTTAACTGACAGGATGGTTTTTTTCGTTTTGATGCATTGTTTGAATGAACTCTGTAGTAAATCGAATATTCATTCATCAAATAAAGTCGATTAAGCAATAAAGCGATTCTCCAACAAAATGCATCATGAGGCAATCCGTCTACATAATACTTTTCTACTAATTCTCGTATTTCTCCACGTACACAATAAGTGCATCCTGGTTTGCTAATATTCATTATCGTCTTTTCTATTTGTGGCTGATATATATTAATTTCTCCAGTTGGGATGCTGTCTTCCTTGTGATTATTTATCCATTCATCTTCTTTAAATTTGCATATATCAGAAGCAAGTAACAGAATTTCTTTTTTCTTTTTAACAATATCGACCATCACCTCAACCTTATTTTTCAACCAATAGTCATCTTGGTCAGCAAAAAAAATAATGTCGCCTGTGGTAGACATTAATAAATCCACAAAATTCTGTCTCCACCCCTTATTATGTTCATTTTTCTTATTTATCCAATTCAATCTATACCTGTCAATATAGTTACTAACAATTGAATAAGTATCATCCGTTGAGCAATCATCGGAGATTAACACCTCATCAAACTCAATTGTTTGATTTCGTATTGATTCAAGCATTTGAAATATATATTTATTACCATTATATGTAGACAATATTAAAGACTTTTTCATAAGCATTCTCCTCGTGTCACTTCTTGCAAACTATATTTTTCAATTTTGAGAAAAACAATTGCCGAGCAAATTGATTCCGAAACCACTGCTCTATACCTGTGTATCCTTCTTTTCTATAAACTTGCATAATGCTTTCTCTAAATGCATTTTTTTTTGTAGGTCTCATAATAGCATCGTTTTTTTCTGCAATAGATTCAATATTGGATGAGTAAATTGAAAAATCGTCCTCATATTCGTATAAAGTACTTTTTCCTAGCTCAGTATTTACAAGCACTGCTGATATACCTGTTTTTGAAAGATTTTTTTTGTCCCTGTTCTGAAGTTCAATAAATTCTTGACTCCCCCAGAAATCTCCAATTGACAAGTCTCCCACTCTCTCATTGTCGGCAAATCGACAGTTATAGCAACTAGTTCTATTCAATGCCCCTGACAGAAATAATCTGTAATATGAAGAAGTGTTTGCATATATTTTTCTTTTTCCATTATCGAACAAAACGGAAGGGAAAAGACCCCATCCACGCTTTTTATCCCGAAATGTAAAGCAGTTAATATTTCTCTTATTTCTGTCTTCAAGAAATATCAAATAGTCATTGAACATCTTATTACTTGGAACTCCATGACAAAACAGATCAATTGTTAGTAAATTATCATTGTCATCTCCTACATAGTTTTTAATTCCTTGAACCTGACAAGGTGTTCCACAAAACAATACTTTTTTCTTTAATATAAGCTTTTCTTTGACATCCTCTATAATAGGGGTGATGTCGCTCTGCGAATAAATTGAACCAGTAAATCGTTTCAAATCATCTACAGATTTAATTCGTTGGTGTTTCACTATGAATTTTTTATTTTTTTTAGACAATGTAGCGGCATATACATAACTTCCTTCTTGTAAATATCTTGTTGCTATTGTTGCAAATACACCTCCAGAAGCACTCAGAGAATTATTATTTCCAATTATTGCCAAGCTATCTAGTGGTTGCCTTTTTTTATTATGATTCACTGGACACCTTTTATAACATAAATTACATGAAACACAAATTGTTTCATCTATCACAGGAAATATGAATCCATCATCATCTTCCTGCATTATTATTGCATTCTTTTTGCACACTAACGAACAGATGCCACACCCAGAACAATTTTCTTTATCACATATTTTCATTTTCTTCTCCTAATGTGAATACATTTTAGGCGTTTGATAAACGCCGCAACCCATTGATTTTACTGGGTTTTTGTACTTGATTTATATAAATTCCCTCTCCAAAGGTGGTAAAATAGAGGTAACGACACCAACAAATTTTGCAACCTAAGGAGGAGAAAATTTATGATTACTAAATACCATCAGATTTCTTTAAGTGATACCTTTTCAGACTGTCAAAACAAGCTTATCGATGATTCTCCATCATTTTTCACTCTGCTTGCAGAGTATGTAGATCTTGATGAATTCATCCCTCCAGAGTTTCAATCAGCTTTTTATCTGTCTATCGGTCGAACACGCATCTATCCACTTCATGGCTTTCTTTCTGCTTTTATTCTTCAGAAGATTTTTTCCATTCCTACTGACGCTTTACTGCTTCTGTTTCTTAACCTCTGCAAAGAACTTCGAGATTTCTGTGGTTTTTCCAAGGTTCCGGATGCTTCTCTAATGTCCCGTTTTAAGCATGACTTCGAGCCTTATATTGAGCTGATGTTTCAACGAATGGTTGATTATACAGAACCCATCTGTCAAATGATTGACTCTAATCTGGCTCAAATGCTTGCTTTTGATACCTCTGGTATTGAACTTTATGTTACAGAAAACAATCCCAAAACTCTGAACGCTCTTATAAAAAAGCTGAAGGTTTTCTATAAAGACAAGCCTGAAGTTGATCCTTACAAGATGGCTTATGGACTTATGCCTTCGCAAGCTGCCGCTTGCTCGGATGCCAAGCAGATGTACATCAACGGGCACTTCTGTTATGCAGATAAATTCGCTATACTCACCAATGGATTAGGTATTGTACGCCACATTTCTTTTATTGACGATGATGATTTTAAAGCAGCTCATCCTGACCTTGTCGTTGAAAAGAAAACTGATTCTCCTGACGAAGATAAGTCTGTAGGCGATGCTTCTGCCTTAATTCCTGTTTTACAGGATTTCTTTTCTCTTCATCCCACTTTTCACCCAAATACATTTCTTGGTGATTCTGCTTTTGATTCAGCAAATTTGTATGGCAAACTGTTCCATGACTTTCTCTTTTCCAAAGCACTTATTCCTTATAACCCTCGAAATGAAAGTTCTTTGAAGAAAGTTGGTTACAACGAGTACGGTTATCCTACCTGCCCTAATGACGCCTCGCTTGCAATGAAATGCTGTGGTGTTACCAATGAGAAAGGTCGTGCAGACCGTATCAAATGGATCTGTCCTAAAATGCATTACCATAAAGGCTGGATCTGTGATTGTGATAAACCTTGCAGCACTGCTTCACGTGGCAGAACAACTTACACTTATGAAAACATGGATTTACGTATGTTCCCAGGTATTCAGCGTGACACTGATGAATGGAATGACACTTATAAAATACGAGCTATCGTAGAACGCGCCATCAATCATTTCAAAATCAACATGTGCATCGCTGGAAGAAAAACCAGAAATCATACCACCACAAAAGCTGATGTCTTTCTTGCTGGCATCGCCAGCCAACTGACAGTCATCGTTTCTGACACAATGAATTGTCCACAATACATTCGAAGCTTGAAACCTTTAATTGCCTGAAAAAATATTCCATTGTCATAATTCTAATTTAGGACTATTTAAGTACGCCCAAAATCTGATGATCTATGTCAATTCAGAAACAATTCTGAATACTGACCGTTTTTCTCTCCTTATATAGGGGAGAGTTATCCACAGGAATTGATAAAATCATTTATCAATTACCTACATTTCTTTTTGATTTTTAAAATAATGACACTTGATTTTAGCAAATTTTATTAGTCTCTTATAATCTCTGATTGAATTCTTCTTATCCCAAAAATATGAAATTACCAATTTATCTTCACGATGTAAATATTCAAGTACTATTTCCTTTAATTGCTCCTCATTATCAGACATTGAAGCTTTCTCTAAAATATATAGGTATA
>JAQVYH010000155.1 GCA_029004515.1 Eubacteriales bacterium
TGAAACTGAATTTCATAATTATGTTGTTGGTATGACAATTGTTCATAACACAAGTCAGCGAACCGCCTACTTGCCAATCCTAAAGGGCTATAAGCGAACCATCTGGGATAGGTTGTTTGGCTGTGAGAGTACTCCTCTCTATGATTGGGGTTATGTTAGTGGTACCAGACGAGTTGTCCTTGAGACCGACGATGGTGGTTTTTATGGTTCTAATGCTTTCCGTACTCAGCACTCTAAAGTGTTTGAGGGTAAATTGTGGAAAGGTGAAGAAGTATTCTATGAAGTTGTTGGCTTTACAGATACTGGCGCATCTATCATGGGAACAGTCAGCAATAAAAAAGCCGGTCTTGATAAGGATTTTTCTAAGCAATATGGCGAAGAGACTGTCTTTAGTTACGGGTGCTCTCCTGATGGAGTTAAAGACAGAGTCTTCGAAAATGGAGATGTTGAATACAACTGTGTTCCTCAGTCTGCTATGTATGTTTACCGCATGACTATGACCAATGAAGATGGTGATGTGGTTGAATACACTCCAGACTTTATGAGATACAGATGTGACCAAATGGGAGTTAAAACTGTCCCTGTCCTATGGAGAGGACGTATTCCTGAGCATCCCGGCTCTGAGGGCGATCCTACTATCAGCCCCGGCGAGTGGATTAAAAATGTGGCTGAGCAGTTCTACGATGGTCCCGACCCTATTGGCAAATCTCACGTACGCGAGGGCGTCGTTGTTAGAATAGTTAATAAGCCTAAGTTCTGTGCCTACAAACATAAGAACTTTAGCTTTAAAGTCCTCGAGGGCATTATTAAAGAAGCTGCAACTGCACCTGACATAGAAGAGGCTGAAGAGCTTGAGGTAGAATATGAAACAGAGAGCTGATGATTTAACTGGACAAGTTTTTGGATGGCTTACAGTAACAGGACGAGATACTACTCGTCCTCGTTATTGGAATTGTATTTGTGATTGCGGGAATGAAAAATCCGTTAGAAAAGACCATCTTATGGATGGTTCTACTCGTTCTTGCGGATGTTATCGACGATTATCTAAAATTAAAGATATTCCAATTGGTAGTAAATGGGGCAGATTAACAGTAATTCGTAGAATTGATTTAACTGCAACTTGGGAATGTTTATGTGATTGTGGTAATATCTGTATAGTAAAAGGTAAAGACTTAAGAAGGGAACATACTCGCTCTTGTGGTTGTTTGGCTCGAGAAACAGCCGCAAAAAATGGAAGTTCGCTTAAGATTAATATGATTGGACAGCGATTTGGACGATTAGTAGTTTTAGAAGAAATACCATATGAACAGCGTCCTGAAAAAGACCAGCCTGCCTGGTTATGTCAATGTGATTGTGGAAATACTTACATTGCTTCTGGTTATCATCTTCGTCGAGGAGATATCAATAGCTGTGGATGTATAAAGCGCTTAGATATTACCGGAAATAAATATGGCAAATTAACTGCTATTGCAAGAAATGATGAATTTTCAAAAAATCATAAATTTAAACATAGTTATTGGCATTGTAAGTGTGAATGTGGTAATGATGTAACCATTTATCTTGGTCATTTACAGAACGGACATACTACAAGCTGCGGCTGCGATAAAAGCTCTAAGGGAGAAAAAGAAATCACACAAATTCTTGAAGAAAATAATATTAACTTTATCCATGATAAACAATATTTTAAAGATTTACTTCTTCCTTCTGGAGGCATTGGCCGCTATGATTATATCATTTTTAATGAAGATAATTCTGTTAAATGTATTATCGAGTTTGATGGAGAACAACATTATCGAGATGGTTGGAATTCTCTTGAGACTGTTCAATTGAACGATGAAGCTAAAAACAAATACGCTTTTTCAAATCACATTCCTATAATTAGAATTCCATATTGGGAAAGGGGTAATATTACCTTATCACTTTTATTCGATGGTACTTATGAATTATCTCCTGATATGGAAGAGGCCCAAGATGAAAGTGAGGGAAATTAAATGGCTGAAATGAAGTTTCATATTTTTAAGCAATTGCCCGACGAAGAGGGAAAACTACAGGAGTACCCAATGTGTTGGGATGACCAGGCTGTTGAATTTGACACAGAGGATGCTGCGAAACGCTTTTTGGAAACTTGTAAGGAGAATAGTGAGTATGACGACGGATTCTTTGAAGATGCTATAATCAAAGAGAACATTCTTTTTTATGATGGTGGACACATTAATTGTGAAAACCTGACTGTCGTTATCGATGATATTAGCGGTGAACAACTTTTGATTGATCTCGATTGACTCAAAGGGTGCTTTAAATAGCACCCTTTGATTTTTATAAAAAATAATGTTATAATATATATATAAGGTTAAGAAAGGTGGTAACTTATGAAAGTTCTTATTATTGTGGATATGCAAAATGATTTTATCGATGGAGCTCTTGGCACTCCAGAAGCCCAAGCAATAGTTCCCAATGTCATTTCTAAGATTAGAGATGCTGAGGGTGATGAAACTCTGGTTATTCTCACCAAAGATACCCACTATGAGGATTATCTAACCACTCAAGAAGGTCGCAATTTACCAGTTCCCCATTGCATTTATATGACTCCCGGTTGGAGCATCAATAAAGAAGTTGCCGCCGCGGTTGACTATGGTCATATCATGACCTATCATTCTGATACGATTATTAAAAGTCGTATTCTGAAGAACACTTTTGGTTCAATCGATTTGGGCACTCTTCTTTCCAGTATGAATAAAAATGATGACATTGATAGCATTGAGTTGATTGGTCTTTGCACAGATATCTGTGTTATCTCCAACGCGCTACTCATTAAAGCCTGTCTGCCAGAAGTGCCCATTATCGTAGATGCAGCTTGTTGTGCGGGCGTCACTCCCGAGAGTCACAAAAACGCCCTTGCGGCAATGAAAACTTGCCAGATTAAGATTATTAACGAATAAGGAGGAGCAGATATGATTAAGGTTAATGGCTTAGAGATTGCTCAGAATCACTTTCCAGACAATTCTCTGCTAATTAAGTTGGATAGAATTCCTAAGACAAATACTCCTATTATCGAATGGCATTACGAAAGTGATAGCGAATTCTTTACTTTAATCTGTATCGCTAAGCACTTCCAGTGCCCCGGCATTCTTAAGATGCCCTATTGTCCTCATGCAAGAATGGACAGAGTCAAAGATGAATCTGATGTATTCACATTGAAGTATTTCATTGAAATCATCAATTCATTGAACTTCTCCAAGGTTCAAGTCTTGGATCCCCATAGCAATGTTTGTATGGCTCTTCTAAATAATGTGGAAGCTCTTTCTCCTGTTGGATATATCCACGATGCTCTTAGCCATATTGTTTATCTTGAAGAGCATGATTGTTCTCATGAAGCGCGTATGGCGACATATGAGAATCTTATTAACTTCTTCCCCGATGAAGGCGCAATGAAACGATATTCAGATATGACTGAACTTGCCTACGCTTTTGGAATCAAAAAGAGAGACTGGAAGACCGGTCAAATCAAAGACTTGGATATTATGAATGCGGATCTGGTTAAAGGAAAGAATATCATTATCATTGATGATATCTGCTCTAAAGGTGGAACTTTCTTTCACTCCGCTAAGGCTCTCAAAAAAGCTGGCGCAGAGCATATTTATCTCTATATCACGCATTGTGAAAAAAGTATTTTTGAAGGCGAAGTTTTTTCAAGTGGATTAATTGACCACGTCTTCACTACCAATTCTATCTTTAAACCTGAGTGGGAAACAGATAAAATAACTATTTTATAATTAAGAAAGCCCTATGCAAATAGGGCTTTTTTGATTTTTATTAAAAATAATGATATAATATATATATAAGGTAAAGAAAAGAGAGGTAGTTATAATGAAACATAATCCACTTTTACTAATTGATTTACAAGGCGACCCATCATGAGCAGTATCCGGCGGGTCTTACGAAGATGGTATCATATTACACTCCTCG
>JAQVYH010000156.1 GCA_029004515.1 Eubacteriales bacterium
TAGCTTGTCGGAGTACAAACAGCCACCCCAGGTATTGTGATTGGCATTTATTGACCCTCGAAGGGTAATGATCACTTTTTTAGCACGGGGAGAAAAACGACTCATAAGTTGTTTGCATACAGATTCAAATTCGGCTGCATCAACCTCACCACCCGTATTTTCTACATTAAAACCTTCCGGTTTGATACCAAATACCTTTTCAGCATCTTCTTCATTGCCAAGGATAATATCGCACCCTTCTACCAACTCCGGCATTACCTGCGAAGCAGATTTGCCATATTTCCACAGAGTCTTGCTGTAATTGAGATCACATGAAACCATGATACCCAATTCGTTTGCTGTTTTAATGGCTTCCAAACAAGCATCTGCAGCCCCTTGTGATAAAGCTGGTGTTATACCGGTCCAATGAAACCAGAATGCATCTTTTAGTATCTCCTTCCAGTTGAACATACCTCTTTCAACCTCTGCAATTGAAGAGTACGCTCTGTCGTACACAACTTTAGAAGGACGGGCAACTGCACCTGTTTCCAGAAAGTAGATTCCAACCCTCTCGCCCCCTCGCAGTATATGTTCGGTTCCAACATTATATTTTCGCAGATCGGAAATACACCATTCTGCTATTTCATTATTTGGTAATCTAGTTACAAATTCAACCGGAATTCCATAATTGGCGAGTGACACAGCTACATTAGCTTCTCCACCACCAAAAGTGGCATTAAGATTATCTGACTGGATAAATCTTTTGTATCCGGGAGCTGCAAGACGCAGCATGATCTCCCCAAAAGTTACAACTTTTTGCATATAATTAAATTGGGATGGTTTAATATTATTTATTGGGTTATATTAATCGTGAGTGGTTGATCAATTTTCTGTTTTTCTTCTTTCAGAAACTCCACCCACTCTTCAAAATTGTCGAAACCTGCTTCACTCCAGCCACCACCTGCAAAATAAGTGTATTCTGTACCGGGCTTGTAACTGTTAATTCCAAGATAATGTCCACCGGATACTTTAATTATTCCAAATCCTTTTGGATGAATGGCAGCAGTAAAAACTGTACCGTTTACTTCGTCTTGCGGAGTTTCATAGGCAATAATACCACTGTTATCGCCAAAGGTTGTTTTATCTGCATTTTCCATCGGATTCTCTTCCGGCATGACAATACCGGTTGCTACTGTGAGAAGAGTAGTATCTGTATCGAATATATTTGTTACTTTATTAAAGAGGCTGTAAGCATCAAGTGATATTATGCGAGTCTCTTTAATCTCATTGACGCCTGAAAGATAAGGGTCATAATTGAGTCTGAAAGTTATTCGAAGCGGTCCATTATCTAAAATCTCAGCAGTCACAAAGTTATCTCCCAGACAGAGAGTGTCATTATGAACAGGTGCTGTCATTCCAAGGCCAAGTGTTCTGCCTACTTTGTAAAAATCTACTCCTTCACCATGATCTGTATGATATGAAGCAACTCCGGAAAGGTCATTTTCGTACCACTTGTCAATAATCAGTTCTTCTGTCTTTTTTGCCCAGAAATCCATTCCATTGCTTATCTCGCCTGTAGCTCTTAAAGCAGGTCCGTAAACACGGAATGCAGTACGGTTGTTTTCCCATGTGAAGTCATCCTTTCTTTCAGGAACAAGGCGGCCGTAAACAAGTGATTGGAACTCTTTCGGATCACCCACTGATACTTTGTAATCAACTTCTTGTCCGGCATCAATTGAAACAGGAAAAATAAGAGCCCCAAATTTATCGGATCCATTGGTAACCAGTTGATATGGAATCTGCTCTCCTGTATTATCTGTTACAATAATTTTTTGATCAGTTGAGAGAGACAATCCCTTCTGAACCTCACTCCAGGAAAACTCCACTATCTCATTTATTCTATCAACAGATGAAGAGTTTTGAACGCTCAGGGTAAGTTCTTTTTGCGAGGTATTGCACCCACAAAATATTACTATAAATAGGAATGTCAGAATTTTAATACCCTTTTTCATGAGTTTGTTATTAGTTATTTTCTTTAAAGGGTTTTAAGGTTGCTTTCCAATATAAGCTAAAATTCCGCCGTCAACATACAGAATGTGTCCATTAACAAAATCTGATGCATCAGAAGCAAGGAAAACTGCCGGTCCTTCCAGATCTTCAGGTTTACCCCATCTTTCAGCTGGTGTCTTGGCTATTATAAATGAATCGAACGGGTGAGGACTGCCATCTGTCTGCTTTTCTCTTAGAGGCGCAGTTTGTGATGTTGCGATATATCCCGGTCCTATTCCGTTAACCTGAATATTGTGTTTACCCCATTCTGATGCAAGTGTGCGTGTAAGCATCTTAAGTCCGCCCTTTGCTGCTGCATAAGCTGAAACCGTTTCTCTCCCCAATTCACTCATTAATGAGCATATATTGATGATCTTGCCTCCACCTCTGCGTATCATAGAAGGAGCAACTGCTTTAGATAATATGAATGGTGCTACCAAATCAACATCTAATACATTGCGATATTCTTCTACATCCATATCCACTGCGGGTATGCGTCTGATGATTCCTGCATTATTTACCAAAATGTCAATCTCTCCAATTTCATTGGTAATTGATTCAATCATAGCCTTAACAGCCTTTTCATCTCTTACATCACATACATAGCCTTTGGCATTTATACCTATTTTTTTGTATTCCTCAAGCCCTTTATTCATTGATGCTTCATTGGAACTGTTGAAAGCTATCTTAGCACCCGCTTTAGCAAGTGCAGCAGCCATAGAAAAACCTATTCCATGGGCTGCACCTGTTATGAGGGCTATTTTTCCGTCTAACGAAAATTTCACCATTGTTATGTTATAGTTTTATTTGTCTTATTAATTATAAAAATACAAATTTATGATAAAAAATAGGACTTATGATTTACCTTTTTCTATTTTAAATCTATTATTTTTGAAAAGTCCTGATCGCCGTAATCAAGATTTTCACCTGCCATACCCCAGATAAATGTATAGTTGCTGGTTGCTGCTGCAGAGTGAATAGACCATTCAGGAGATAAAACTGCCTGATAACCCTTCATCCATATGTGTCTAGTTTCATCTACTTCACCCATAAAATGACAAACCGCCTGATCTTCCGGTACCTCAAAATAGAAATATGCTTCCATCCTTCGTGAATGTACGTGTGCAGGCATGGTGTTCCAAACACTACCGGGAGCTAGCTCTGTCATTCCCATCTGTAGCTGGCATGTTGGCAACACCTGATTAACAATCATCTTGTTAATATTACGGTGATTTGAGCTTTCCAGCGACCCCATTTCTGCAACAACCGCATCTGCTTTCGTAACCTTTTTGTCTGGATAGTTGCGATGAGCCGTAGCAGAATTAAAGTAAAATTTAGCAGGTTTTGTTGAGTCGTCACTTTCAAAATATACTTCACGGTCTCCTGAACCAAGATAAAGGGCCTCTTTATAATCGAGTTCAAAAACAGAATCACCTACTCTTACTTTTCCTTTATTACCAACATTATATATTCCTAACTCACGATTGCGCAGAAACACGGGTTGTTTCAAGGGATCAATTGCCTCAAGTTGTAATGATTCGTTAACAGGCATTGCTCCTCCTACAATCATGCGATCGTACATAGAATAAACCATATTAACTTCATCGGCACTAAAAACTTTCTCTATAAGGAAGTCTTTACGTAATCTCTGAGTATCATAGGATTTCGCATCTTCAGGATGAGCAGCGTAACGTAATTGATAATTTGTTTTCATATTTTTAATATTTTAGTTTAATCATATTTTATAAATAAAATGGCATAAGTTAAATTAGTAAGGCTATTGTGTGCACGTCCACAAATATACTAAATATTCAATAATTTTCAAAACATAACTGATATTAAATAACTTAACGCACATCAAAAGTTTTTAATCAAAAAATTAATTGTA
>JAQVYH010000157.1 GCA_029004515.1 Eubacteriales bacterium
CCTTGCTCAATTTAAAAGTCCGTGTTTTCAAGCTGTATATGCTTGTTTGTTTCTCATTGTTATTTACGAGAACCTACTTTTTCTCTACGCTATTCTCTTTTCAAGCTACATATTTATTGAGCTGTTGCCAACTCTTTTGCCTTGCCCCTCTCTCAAAGGGCGAGATTTATTGTATCACATCGTTTGCGCTTTGTCAACACCTTTTTTCAATTTTTTTGAAAAAATTTTAATCTTTCGATTTGTTGTGTTGACCAGTTTAACGAGGCAACTTTTAATATTGTACCACATGCCTCAACGTTTGTCAACACTTTTTTCAATTTTTTTGAAAAAATTCAATCTTTCGATTTGTTGTGCTAACCTGTTTAACGAGGCAACTTTGATAGTATAGCACGCACCTTGGCGTTTGTCAACACCTTTTTCCAATATTTTTTAAAAAGTTCAATTTTTCGATTTATTGTGCAGACAAAGTTACCGAGACAATCTATGGAGTTTACCGCATGGTTCAACCTTTATGGATAGCCCTACTAGAATATGAAGGCTTATAATCTTAATTACTGCTCGCTTTCAACCACTTCAGCAGGGTCAATAAAATATTGGTCTATTAATTCTTTTGTCTTGCCAGGATTAGCAATAAAGTAGGAAACATTACCTACATATTCTGCTGCGCCAGGCATTGAAAATGTATTTATATTCTCAAGGTCCATACCTACCAAAGCTTTTGCAAGACGAAATGCTGTAGCCGGAGATATGTTGGTTCTTATATTAGCTTTAGCGACATTATACATTTCTGAAACCTTATTAGCATTCTTAAGAGTCAGCTTCTGCTTTACAACCTCTTTAAGAAAATCCTGCTGAACCTTAACTCTTTCTTCATCAGCATTGGCATAACCATCTCTGAATCTAACGAGACCTTCTGCTTGTTCGCCGTCAAGGGTCTGCTGCCCTTCCGAAATCGCTATGTGAAGATCCTGATATGGGTCATCGTAATACATTCCTCTCCGCCCATTAGAAAATTTGTTGGGGATATGAGGAACATCATATTCAACTCCGCCTAAGATATCTATCACATCACGAAAAGCTTGTGTCTTTACAGTTATATAATAGTTAATGGGGGCATCGCCAGTTAGGCTCTTAACTGCGGCAATAGTTGCCTGTTCTTTATTCTTTGTTCCAATCAGCGAGTTAATCTTGTATGAATAAGATCCGCCGATTACAACTCTAGTGTCACGAAGGATAGACATCGCCGAAATTGATTTGCCTTCGGCATCAACAGATATAAGCATAATAGTATCAGACAAAAGTCCGCTTTTATCAACGCCCATAACAAGAATATTAGCGCGCTCACCTGTAATTTCGTCACCCTCAATAACTTGCCCTTCAACTGTTTCACTTAAATTAAAAGCATTGTTATACCATTTATAAAACTCTGTTCCACATACAACGCCACTGGCTGTTGCCACAATAAACATCACAGATGCAATAAAAACAATGAGTGAGTTTGGTACAGAAGTATATGAATATTTTTTGCGTCTTCTCATTATAATACTCCTTCTTCATCTGTAAACAAAATTATTTCCGTGCGAAAATTATTATATCACAATATAAATCACAATACAAGGATATAAAGAAATTTGTTATACATTCTTTTCAATAAATAAAAAAATCCTCCGTAGCAAGCTACGCAGGATTTTTGGTGGAGGGAGATGGATTCGAACCATCGAAGCGAGACGCAACAGATTTACAGTCTGCCCCCTTTGGCCACTCGGGAACCCCTCCATATTGTAAAATTATCGATAAAATGGAGCTGGTGATAGGACTTGAACCTACAACCTGCTGATTACAAATCAGCTGCTCTGCCAATTGAGCTACACCAGCACATCGAAAATATTGTAACACATCTTTATTCATATGTCAATATTTTATTAGTGAAAAAAGATGGTCGGGGTTAAAGGATTCGAACCTTCGGCCCCTTGGTCCCAAACCAAGTGCGCTACCAAACTGCGCCAAACCCCGATCTTTTTTTAGTCCGTCGCTTTGTGCGACTTGTATATGATATTATATTTTCGATTATTTATCAAGTATTAAAAATGAACTTTTCATCAAAATACGCCAGTATCGCTCTCAATTTCTTCAATATTCTTCCTATTATGCGCCATTTCTCATTTTTTATAGATATTGACAAATGGTCGAAAAAATATTATCCTATATATATTACGATATTTTTAGGAGGTCACTATGCAAAATAAAGATAAAACAATGGACAAAGTCGTTGCACTTTGTAAGGGCAGAGGCTTTGTATATTCCGGCAGTGAAATCTACGGTGGTCTTGCTAACACATGGGATTATGGTCCTTTAGGTGTAGAGCTTAAGAACAATGTAAAAAAAGCCTGGTGGAAGAAATTTGTTCAGGAATCCCCATATAATGTTGGTCTTGACAGTGCTATTCTTATGAATCCTGAAACTTGGGTTGCATCAGGTCATGTAGGTGGTTTCTCTGATCCGCTTATGGACTGTAAGGAATGTCAAACCCGTCATAGAGCTGACCAGCTTATTGAAGCTTTTGGCGCTTCACCAGAGGGTTGGACAAATGAACAGATGATGGAATTCATTAATAATAATGATGTTGTTTGCCCTGAATGTGGCAAAAAGAACTTCACTGATATTAGAAAATTCAACCTTATGTTCAAGACATTCCAGGGTGTTACAGAAGATGCTAGAAATGAGCTTTTTCTTCGTCCAGAAACTGCACAAGGTATCTTCGTTAACTTTAAGAATATCCAGCGCACAACAAGAAAAAAGATACCATTTGGCGTAGGTCAGGTTGGTAAGTCGTTTAGAAATGAAATCACTCCTGGTAACTTCACTTTCAGAACTCGTGAGTTTGAACAGATGGAACTTGAATTCTTCTGCAAACCCGGTACTGATATGGAATGGTTCTTTTATTGGAAAGATTATTGTAAGAATTGGCTACTTTCTCTTGGCATTGCTGAAGAAAATATTAAGATGCGTGATCATGCACAGGAAGAGCTTTCTCACTACTCCAATGCCACAACTGATATTGAATTCATGTTCCCATTTGGTTGGGGAGAGCTTTGGGGAATTGCAGACAGAACAGACTTTGATCTTACACAGCATGGCAATCACAGTGGTGAAAAAATGGATTATAACGATCCTGAAACAAACGAGAAGTATGTTCCATATGTTGTTGAACCATCTCTCGGTGCTGATCGTGTAACCCTTGCATTCCTTGTTGAAGCTTATGACGAAGAACTCATCGACGAAAAGGACACTCGTGTTGTTATGAGACTTCATCCTGCACTTGCTCCTTTTAAGGCAGCAGTGCTTCCTCTTTCAAAGAAGTTAAGCGAACAGGCCTCAGAGCTCTATAATACGCTTATTAAGAAGTTTAACTGTGATTTTGATGATGCAGGCAGCATTGGTAAGAGGTATCGCCGAGAAGACGAAATCGGCACTCCATTTTGTATTACATATGACTTTGATAGCGTTGAAGACAACTGCGTAACAATTCGTCATAGAGATACAATGCAGCAGGTTAGAATTCCAATTAGCGAAGTAGAAGATTATATCGCAAAAGCTATCGAATTCTAATAAATCTATATACTAAAAAGAAGTGGTGAAAACCACTTCTTTTTTTATTGCAGTTATATCATATAACGATAAATTGATAAAGCAAAAGGAACTCGCCTTAAGGCGAGTTCCTTTTATGCACAACAATTATCTATTGATTAATTATTCAATTGTAATTGTTACCATCTGTGTTGCATCTTCCCAGCCAACGATTCCGCCGAATGCTTCAGCAATGAATCTTACTGGTACAAATGTTCTACTAGATGAAAGTTCTGAAGCAACATCCATCACCTTAGCCTGACC
>JAQVYH010000158.1 GCA_029004515.1 Eubacteriales bacterium
AGGTTTAAAGAGTAAGACCATTAAATCAAGCAATATACCTATTCCAAACAAACTGCCTGTACACAAGTATAAAATCCCTAATAGTATCCGTTCCTCGTAAAACTTATGGATTCCTAAATATCCAAGAAAAAGGCAGAGAAAGATGGAGACCCACTGCTTTTAGGTATATATATCACCTCACGAATTTTCTAATTCCTCTTCGGTATAACCGAACATATAATCCTCATCTTTCCCGTGAGAACGCCATATATCGGCAGCGTTCCATACACTGAGGTTTTCACTGTCATCTTCATCGTGATTTTCACCATCATCGCAAATGATATTATTCTCAGACACATCATTTACAGATCCACATCTAGTACATGTCCATTCTCCACTTGATGTTGTAAATCCAGGTTGAAGATTCATGTATCTATGGCATTCATCACAATACCAATCACAACCATTGTCATATGAACTGCTGTTAATAATACTTCCTAAAAACGAATCAAACGTAAGTTTTTTTTATATTTCACAATATATAAAGGATTTCATGTTACATTTAGTACATTTTAGTAAATTCTGTTGAGAAAAGTTTCTTTTTGATATATAATAAGTTATATATTTTTAATGATATTATTTAGATTAGATCGGGGCTGTGGAAGAAACATTATAAGATTGGTTATGGTGTTTTCAGCGATTGGAAAATTACGATATTATTTCATGATATTCGGTATTATTATATAAGGAGTATGTTTATGTCAAAAAGAGCCAATACAGAGTCAACCATTCTTAAAACAATTCTTTGGATATATATTGTTTTGTGTTTTATTATTGCCGGCTTAAACTATGGCTATGTTAAGACAGCGCCTGAATCTACCGCAAAAATAATATCATGGATATGGCACTTTTATGAAAACTGGGTCAAAACAGTTTTTATTATTGTAGCCAGTATTCTGACTATCAGAATCATAAAAAAATCTAAGCGTACCTTTATGAGGAAAAGAAACTTAACAGGGTTTATTATAACTGCTCTTGTTGTTCATATTGTTTCTCCCTTGATACTTAATAATAATGAGTTATACTTTTTTACAATGCCTTTGCCCTGGACCACAACACCGTTGCAGACATTATTCGAAAATTCATCCTTTTATGTCAGCAGGTTTCCGCTTTGGGGTAAAACGGGAATAGTGGCAGCCTTTGCTTTTTATGTATTTTACAGCGTTATTATGATTATAGGTTCATTACTCTTTGGCAGACGTTGGCAATGTTCAACATTATGCATGTTTAACGGTTTTGCTGCTGAAGTTTTTGCGCCTGCTTTCCCTTTGATTGGGAAAAAGAAAAAAATTCAACCTATTACAGTTAAGATATTCACTGTCCTAAAATGGATTATTTTTATTCTTTCATTGTTTTTTGCTGTATATTGGATTCTCTTATTGGTTGGTGTTCCTGTATTTGAAAATTACAACCTTATGAGCAAATTGGAGAATTACAAATATTTGAGCGCAGAATTATTGATGATGATGTTTTTCTGGATTGCTTTAAGCGGCAGAGGGTATTGTTATTATTGCCCATTAGGAACTCTATTAGGCTTTATTGGAAGAGTTTCCGGACAGAGAATAATTACAAATAAAACAGAATGCGTTAACTGTAATCAGTGCAATATATCATGTCCAATGATGATTGATATTAAAAGCAAAGCATTAAAGGGTGAGCCGGTTACCTCGCTAAGATGTGTAGGTTGCGGTCATTGTGTTGATGCTTGTACAACCGAAACCCTGTCTTATACAACTACATTTTTAAGTAAGATTAGATTGAAGTACAAACGCAGAGAGAGTGAATAAAGCTCTATTCCGATTTGGGACAATATTTTACACATTATTAAATTTCGAAAAAAGAACATCCTTTTATTTGAGGTTTATAGTAATGTAAATTTACTTCGCTTACACTCTATAATTCCCTCGTTTCGTAGTTTACTTATCTCAGCGGATAATCCGCTTCTTTCAACTTCAAGATAATCTGCAAGAGACTGTCTGTCATACGGGATTGTAAAGTTCTTGCTCCCATGCTGCTTTGCCTGCATGTCTAAATATGCCATTAGCTTATCTCGTGTACTTCGCTTGGAGGTGATTTCTATTTTACGGTTGAATTCGATGTTTTTCCATGAAACAATTTTAAGCAGATTAAAAATTAATCGGCTGTGAAACCTGCAGGTATTACTGCATGATTGTGTAATGCGCCGCGCATCAATCAACATTACCTCTGTATTTTCTGTTGCAACGACGCTAATAGGAAGGGCATCTATTTCTGCACAAGCAAATGCCTCCCCAAATATTTGTGGCGGTTCAAGTTTTGTTACAATACTTCTGTTGCCATAATAATCTACTCTTACTAGTTGTACTTTGCCCGACAGTACAATGCCGAGAAATTTTGCAGTTTCTCCTTCGGATAGAAAGTGTTCTCCTTTTTCTCTTCTTTCGATTTTCGCATCAAGACAATACATCATTGTCTCAAGGTCTTTATCTTCTATATTGTTAAATAGCGAGCATTTTCGCATTACATCAAAATGTTTTTTCATAATTTTCTCCATTTGTTGAAATTTCAACATACTTTTTGTTTTCATTGTACTATACTGTACCTATAAAGTCAAGGCAATGATAAAGGAGGAGAGAATATGATTAGAAAAATTATTACTATTGATGAGGGGAAATGTAACGGTTGCGGTGCTTGTGCTGATGCTTGTCACGAAGGCGCAATCGCAATGGTAGACGGCAAAGCAAAACTCATGCGTGAGGACTATTGTGATGGACTTGGTGACTGTCTGCCAGCGTGTCCTATGAATGCCATTTCATTCGAGGAAAGAGAAGCACCAGCTTATGATGAAGCAGCAGTTAAAGCATCAAAGGAGAAAAAATCACCTGAAAAACTTCCTTGTGGCTGCCCCGGAACACAGTCAAAGGCTATTCATCACGAAACCCCAGTTTCCAAAACAGAAACGAATGTTACAAGCAAGCTTTCTCAATGGCCTGTTCAAATAAAGCTTGTTCCAATCAATGCACCATATTTTCAAAATGCAAACCTTCTAATAGCAGCTGATTGCACTGCTTATGCTTACGGAAATTTCCACGAAAAATTTATCCGAAATCGTATCACGCTTATCGGTTGCCCAAAACTTGATGAGGGTGATTACACCGACAAGCTGACGCAAATCATCTCTCAAAATGACATCAAAAGCGTTACCATTGCTCGTATGGAGGTGCCATGTTGCGGTGGACTTGAAAATGCTGCAAAAAATGCACTGCAAGCAAGTGGGAAATTTATTCCGTGGCAGGTAATCACTATTTCTACAGACGGAAAAATATTAGAGTGAATGGAGGCTTAATAAAATGGTTGAAAAAGTATTTAATTTATCCACTGGAAATGATAAAATCATAGAAAAGGTCATAATGGATGAGAATTTGCATTATATGCATATGGTGTTTAACAAAGATGAAGGACCGCCTGAGCATTTTTCAAATTCAAATGTATATATGACGGTTGTAAGAGGAACATTGTCCATTGCGCTTGATGACCAAGAAATACATGAATATAGTGCAGGGTCACTAATAAAAATCCCTTTTCAAACTAAAATGAATATCAAAAACTTAAGCACAGAAACATTGGAGCTTATCATTGTAAAAGCGCCTGCTCCAAAAATATAAATAATATAAAAAAATGGGAGGAAAAAACAATGGGTATGTTTTGTTATCAATGTCAGGAAACTGCTGGAGGAAAAGGCTGTACTATGCGCGGTGTATGTGGGAAAAATGAGGAAGTTGCTAAGTTGCAGGATCTTCTAATCTACACTCTTAAAGGCATT
>JAQVYH010000159.1 GCA_029004515.1 Eubacteriales bacterium
GGAACAGGAATTGCCAGACGGAAGATTTCCAACAGTTGAGAATCCAAACCCTGAATATGAAGAAGCCTTTAATATCGGTGTCAAGTATGCTGACGAGGTAGGCGCAGACCTTATCTTTGCTACTGACCCTGACTCTGACCGTGTAGGTGTTTGTGCAAGAAATAAAAATAATAAGTTTGCTCGTGTATCTGGCAATCAGATGGGTGCACTACTTACTGAATATATACTTTCACAGAAGCAGAAGAAAGGTGTTTTACCAGAGAACGCTGCGGTTGTTTCAACAATTGTTTCTTCAAGAATGACAAAGGAAATTTGCAAGGCTTACGACGTAGATTATTATGATGTTTACACAGGCTTTAAGTTCATCGGCGAGAAGATTCATCAGTTTGAGCAGACAGGCAGTAATACATTTGTTTTTGGATGGGAAGAGAGCTATGGCTATCTTGCAGGAACACACGCCAGAGACAAGGATGCTGTAGTTACAAGTATGATGATTGCAGAGATGGCACAGTGGCTTGGAAAAACAACAATCCACGAGGCTCTTGAGAGCCTTTATGCAAAGTATGGTTACTTTGCAGAAGAAACTTTAAGTATCTTCAAAGAAGGTATTGACGGCATAGAGAAGATTAAGAGCATTATGACAGACTTCAGAACTAACCCGCCAAAGACACTTTGTGGTGTGAAGGTTACAGGTCTTAGGGATTATAGTGTACTTAAGCATTATGATTTTGTATCAGGCGATGTATCAGACATTACCGATATGGGCGAAAATTCAGATGTTCTATATTTTGAAATGGAACATGATACACAGATGGCCGTTCGTCCTTCAGGTACAGAGCCTAAAATCAAGTTTTACTTTTTTGCAAAGGGCGAGAATGAGCAGCTTGTAAAATACAGACTTGACACAATCAAAAAGACAATTGCAAAGATGCTTGAAGATTAAATAAAATAAACATACAAAGGATGATGATTTATGAAGATTTTAAACGAATTCAAGGAATTTGCAGCAAAGGGTAATGTTGTTGACCTGGCAGTCGGTGTTGTTATCGGCGGTGCTTTCGGTAAAATCGTAACATCGCTTGTTAATGATATTATTATGCCGATTGTGGCTGTCCCAACGGGCAAGGTGAATTTCACAGAGCTTGTATGGACTATTGGCGAAACAAAGGTAGCGTATGGTAATTTTATACAGGCAATTGTTGATTTCCTTATCATCGCATTCTCTATCTTTATGATAGTTAAAGGCCTCAACAAGCTTCATAGAAAAGAGGAGGCAGCTCCAACGCCTGCACCTGCACAGCCATCAGAGGAAGTTAAACTCCTTACTGAAATCAGAGATTGTCTTAAGAAATAATCTGATTTATACACATTTGCTCGACTTAAAACCTTGACAGGAGAATTTATACAAATGGCGAAGGAATTATTATTAGAATACATAACGGTACTATTTTGGTCTATGGTTCCTATAGTTGAGCTAAGAGGCGCAATCCCAATTGGCACCATGGCGTTAGACCTTCCTATGTGGTCCACATATATTGTAGCGGTAATTGGAAATCTCATTCCAGTACCATTTATAATTAAGTTTATAAGGCCTATTTTTGAGTATTTGGAAAGTAAGCCGGCATTTAAAAATCTTGTGGCTCATTATATAGACAAGGCAAATCGTAATGCCCAAAAAGTCAGAAATTATAAGATGTGGGGCCTGTTTATATTTGTTGCATTGCCTCTTCCCGGTACAGGGGCGTGGACAGGAGCTCTTGTGGCTGCTATAATGGATATGCGTATTAAAGACTCATTCCTGCCAATTGCACTTGGTGTTGCCACCGCTGGTCTTATTATGATTATTCTTTCTGCGTTTGGAATTAATATAATGCAGTAGTCCGGCTTTTTTGCTTGACTAATTTTGCTTACGAAAGGAAAGTGTAATAATGAAACGTTTTTTTACATCCGAATCTGTTACAGAAGGACATCCGGATAAAATTTGTGACCGTGTTGCTGACGCGATTCTTGATGCGATTCTCGCGCAAGATAAAAATGCGAGAGTAGCTTGTGAGGCTGTTGTTACAACAGGTCTTATGATGGTTATGGGGGAGATTACGACAACTGCTCAGGTTAACATTCAGTCTATCGCTCGTAGCACAGTTGAAGAAATTGGTTATGACCGTGCAAAGTATGGTTTTGACTGTCATACTTCTAGCGTTCTTACAGCACTCGGCAAGCAGTCCCCTGATATTGCGATGGGTGTTGATCGTGAAGGTGCTGGCGACCAGGGTATGATGTTCGGCTTTGCTTGTAACGAAACTGAAGAATATATGCCTATGCCTATCTACTATGCACACAAGCTTGCTATGCGTCTTACACAGGTGCGTAAGGAGGGCATTATGCCTTATCTTCGTCCTGATGGCAAGACTCAGGTAACGGTTGAATATGATGAAAACGACAGACCTGTTCGTGTTGATACAATCGTTGTTTCATCACAGCACAGCCCTAAGGTATCACAGGAGCAGATACACCGTGATATAATTGAGAATGTTATTAAGCATGTAGTTCCCGCAGAGCTTCTTGTGGATACTAAGTATTATATCAATCCAACAGGCAACTTTGTTGTTGGTGGACCACAGGGTGATAGCGGCCTCACAGGCAGAAAGATTATCGTTGACACCTATGGCGGATATGCAGCTCATGGCGGCGGTTCATTCTCAGGTAAAGACCCAACAAAGGTTGACCGCAGTGCCAGTTATGCTGCAAGATATGTTGCAAAGAATATTGTTGCCGCAGGTCTTGCTGCCAAGTGCCAGATCGAGCTTGCCTACGCAATCGGTGTAGCAGAGCCTGTTTCAATTCTTATTGATACTTATGGCACAGAAACTATCCCTCTTGAAGAAATCGAAAAGAGAGTTAAAAGAGAATTTGACCTTACCCCAGCTGCGATTATCAAAGCATTAGACCTTAGAAGACCTATCTACAAGCAGACATCTGCTTATGGCCACTTTGGTATAAATGATCTTGATTTGCCATGGGAAAAACTTGACAAAGTAGAAGCCATACAAAAATGATAAGATAAAATGCACCGAATAGACGAACTTCACCTGTAAGACATTTACTTTAGTAAATGTTGCAACTACAAGCCTGAACTCAAGTGTTTTGCGAAGCAAAAAGTGCGATAGTGAAGGCTTTAGCGAGAGAGTATCTTAATACACCTTCGGGGTTGGGCACAAGTGCCTTTGCAGTTCGCTTACTGTGCACTATTTACGCATAACTATAGACGATGTATAATTGAAAACTAAGGAGAGAAAGCCCATATGTTCGGATTCTTTAAAAAAATGAGAAGGGGCTCACAGGATATTGGTATTGACCTTGGTACAGCCTCTGTCCTTGTATATGTAAAGGGAAAGGGTATTGTAATCGAGGAGCCATCCGTTGTAGCTGTTGATACAACCACAGGTCAGCTTCTTGCGGTTGGATCTGAGGCCCAGCGTATGCTTGGCAGAACCCCCGGTAATATTGTGGCTATTCGTCCTCTTCGTGAGGGTGTTATCTCTGATTATCATATGACAGAGATGATGCTTAAATATTTCCTTGATAAGATATGTCGTCACAGAATCGTTAAACCAAGAATCATTGTTTGTGTTCCAAGCGGTGTTACAGAGGTTGAAGAACGAGCTGTCCGTGATGCGGCCCTGCAGGCAGGTGCAAGCAGAACTCATCTTATTGAGGAGCCTATGGCTGCGGCAATCGGTGCTGATCTGGACATTTCAAAACCTTGCGGCAGACTTGTTGTAGACATCGGTGGCGGTACAACTGATATAGCAGTTATCTCTCTTGGTGGCATT
>JAQVYH010000160.1 GCA_029004515.1 Eubacteriales bacterium
AAGAGCTAACTTCTTTCGAGAAGTTAGCTCTACTTTTTTAAATATTTTTTAGGGGATAATGATAACGGTGGCGTTGAAATTGAAGAACGCTCAACTTGGAACCGATCGGCACGACACTCTCACAGTTTTCACATTTTCGACACTCCGACAATTTTCGACAAAACTACTAATTTCCAATAGAAACACGAATAGCCTAGAAGATTACATATCTCCTAGGCTATTCCAGTAGCGATGGCTCATCAATTGGGTTTTGCGGCAGTGGCTAAAAACGCATCAGTTCCTTCATTGTCGCTTCATAATTCCTTGGAAGCATTTCATCACCTCACCAATTCTTCGCATTCTAGGAGATTTAAAAAGCTTGAGCGGCAGCTCAAGATTTTTAAAGCTCCCTTACTTAAAATACCCTTACTTCCTTACTTAGATAATCTATGATAAATTACCTAAATCGACTTTTCACAGCTATGATAAATTACCTAAACCCACATATTAAAAATTACCTATTCTTTATAGAATGTACCAAACTAAACTTTAGTAGTTTCTTTTTCTGCATTGAGCCATCAAAATAACTACAATAGTCGATTAAGTCTGAATTATATAATAAGTCTAACGCATTATTAATAATCTCATACCCTCTTGAGTTGTTCTTAATCTTAATCCCAATGTGTTGTCCCAGCTCTTCTAATGTAAACTCATAATGAGGCTTACCCATAGATAAAGCTAATTTATGACGCTGACCTAAATAAACATAAATTTTAATAACGTGTTCACGACAGTTATCAGTAAGATACTTAATAGTATTTAATGGAATCATAAAGAATATATTTTCTTGCTCTATTAAAATATAGTTTCCATCTCTTACTTCAATATAGTGCTTTTCGATAAGATAATCCAGATGAACCTTTAAAGTCTTAGGACTTTTAATACCAATAACTTCACAAATTTTTGCTTGAGTTGGCAAATCTTTCTTTACAACAACAGTCTCTATAGCTTTTGTTTCTGGATTCAATATGGGCTTAGAAACCCCTTGAAGATAAGCATATAACTCTCCATCTATACTTTTATCATTCAAGAAAGTTAATTCATCTAAGGTAGTATTAGCAGGGAATCGCTTGACAGTAGATTCAGCCACTTATTCACCTCCTTTTATATAATAACCAACTATGATTTTTTACCTAAAAAGTAATTGGTTCTCCGTGCGCTAACTATGATTTTTTACCTAAAATGTCTAAATAATTATAGGGAACTATGAAAATTTACTTAAAAATTTTACCTATTTGTTTAATCATATATAATCATAGGGAACTATTAAAATTTACGTTTTTGAACTCAACATTACCAATAGGTTGAAAAACTCTTATAAACTGGGCTTCCATCTCTAATCGCTCTTGTTTACTATGGAAGTTATTCCATAACACTTCTATAATAGCATCTTTGCCGCACCAATTATAGATACCATTGCGGATGTTTTGCATATGAATTTGTTTTCGTTCATCGAAGTCTTCTGTTGACCCTATATATACAACTTGTTGATTGTCTTTAATTATATAAATACAAGGCATTGCTACATGATTACTAACCTTAGAGATGTTGCTTCTTGATGTTCCAAGTCTATCCGCAATTGCATTTAAACTTAAATCTTCATCGCTTATGTCTCTTAATATCATAATTGCACGACGATATTTATCTTGCTCTTCATTATAAAAGTTCTTAATATTAAAACAGTTCAATACTTCTAAGCCCTTAAAACTTTCAAATTGTTTAGCTACCGTCTGACGTGTTAGTCCGACATTTTTTGCAATTATACTAAAGTTAGGTTTGTCCATAGGATTCTGAATGAAATATAAATAGGTTGGATTCAACAGTAATTCGTATTCTTTCATTTTGAATACCTCCTTTCAATATATATGAAATGTATTTGTGATATATTTTCACACTTTGCTTAAAATTTTTAACAATTATAGTGAACTATTAAAAATTACCTATTTTATCTACTTCACTACAGCTTAATTGACTTATAGTAAAAATTATTATATAATATATATATAAAGTAAAAAGGAATGATAATCATATGGTTGAACCCAAATGGGAAGTTATCAAGAGATTTATCCGATTAAAAATCATCACACCAATCTTTCATCATGAATATGGATGTTGCGGCAACTCGTTTAAAAGCTGCAGACGGTGCAGAAAGAGAGGGGCGTAAATGCAAGAACATACGTGCGGCCAATGTGGTCTTCATTCTGAACCAATAAATAATGATGCTCAATGTGGAATATTTGGGCATATTGTACACTTAGACGGCAATGCCTGTTCTGAGTTTAATCCCAATCCATATTCCTGTGATTTATGCCATCGTATTATCATCAAAGGTGAAATTATAGAGCTCGCGGCAGATGGCTCTGTGGCGCATATAGTCTGCGAAGAATGCAGCAGCAAATCCGGCACATGTTATAGGTGTGCCAGTGGTAAAACATGTTCTTTCAAGGATGACCCGTCACCGTTACCTAAGATGGTGAAAAAACAAATCCGTCAGGGAAATATGACGGCCGTTGTAGATGTTCCAAACCCAGAGAGAATTGAAGTAGCTTGTAAGCAAGGATGTCCTTGCTTTAGTGAAGAGTTTGGTTGCTTTAAACAAAATAGTCAAACTTGTGGGAATTATAAGGACAAAGACTAACAATTCATAATAACTCCTTTTTATAAATAGTATGAGGAATCGAAAAAAAATGTAAAAAGGAGTTTTTATTATGCCAAAAGCACAAAACCTAATAGGTAATAAATATGGAAAACTAACTGTTTTATCTAAAACAGATGAAAGAAAGCATGGTTACGTTGTATACGAATGTCTTTGTGATTGTGGTAATCATCATAAAGTAACCAGCTATGCACTAAAAAGTGGTGATATTAAATCATGCGGATGCAGTAAAAAAGAAACTTTATCAATTAAAGCTGAATCACAAATGATTGGTAAAAAATTCGGATTATTAACAGTTATTGCTAATGATACTACTTCTAAGGCTCCAAACGGAAGTTATAAATGGCTATGCCAATGTGAATGCGGAAATACGTGTTCTGTTAGCACTCAAAACTTAAAACAAAATAAAACACAATCATGCGGATGCTTAACAATATCCCATGGCGAGCTTAAGATTAGACAACTATTAAATGCAAACAACATTCCCTATGAAACTGAAAAGCAATTTGATGGTTGTCGCAATCCTAAGACTAATTTTCCATTAAGATTTGACTTTTATGTCAATAACCAATACCTAATTGAATATGATGGTCGTCAGCATTACGTCGAAGATGGTGGATGGGGCGAATCTTTAACCGATATTCAACAACGAGATGAATACAAGAGTAATTGGTGCAAAGAAAATAACATTCCATTAATTCGCATACCCTATACCAGCTATTCGTCTTTGACGATAGAGGACTTAATATTACCGTTACAAGACAATGTGTCTCCGTGAAATTTCGATATTTCCGAAATGACCTGTGAAAAGGGATGTCCTTGTTTTAACCCTGAATTTGGCTGTTTTAAACAAAGTACTCAAATGTGCGGCAATTACAGGGAAGAGAACCTTTAATGGCTCCCTTCCCTTTTTAGAAGTGGTGGAATGTTGCAACCAATTACATTGCCAGCAGTGACAAATAGAATTGGCAATGCGGCTTGAGCATACATCTGCGCCGCTGAATAATAGAACATATCGGCAACACAGTGGGCATATCCACTAAAAATAAAAACCGCAACGGGCAACATTGCGACAAACGGTTTATAGGACATTTCGGCTCGAGCTGAACCCTGGACCGCCATATACATAAGG
>JAQVYH010000161.1 GCA_029004515.1 Eubacteriales bacterium
CCTCGACCGGCTGAAAAGCCTCTGGTACAACGGCGGCGACGGCAGCCGGGAGCATTACCATCACAGCCGCTACCACTGCCTGAATCTGCACAGCGTGTTTCAAAAAGGCACAGTGGAGTTCCGGGCTTATGTGCAGAAAAGTGTTATGTGCAGTTGAGACCAAAAAGTGAGGTTAAAACTCAAATTTTAAAACTAATTACTGCACATAATAGGAAGCTAAAACTCCCAAAGGGTATAATAGATGAGAGTTATTATACTACTCAAATATTATCATGCCGTAAAACGGCAGAAGGGAGTTTTTATGATAAAAAATTATTATAAGGACAGTCGCAGAATAAAACGACTTAGAGAATGCCTACTCGGTGAATATATGGACGCGTTCGCCAATAGTTTCGCACAGTTTGATTACAGTATTGGTGTAGTCAAAGCATATCTACGGACAGCAGCACATTTTGCCCGATATGCAGTATGGGAGGGCAATACTGAAGTTAGCCAGCTTAACCACGAAATGGCAACCCAGTTTTTGAACGAGCATCTTCCGAACTGCTCTTGCGAAAAGATGAACAGCGGAAAATTTGCTAACGCAACCGCAGGAATCGACCATCTAATGCGCTTTCTGGTGGAACAAGGAGTTATTGAAGCGCCAATAAAAATGATGCCACAAAACCAAATGTCCGATATTTTAATTAGATATGATCAATATCTTGATAAAATATTTGGACTTACCGTGAAAACACGCAATATACACCGCAAACGTGCTACAACCTTTATGGAATGGCTGAGGGAACGCCATGGTGAGCTTAACCTTGAAGAGATAAACAATAACGATATTCTTGATTTTCAAATTGCTATTCAAGCTAACAAGTATTCCTTTGATTTCAAGAAAACCATCACAAGTTGTTTAAGGTCGTTTCTACGATTTCTACGTTGGGAGCATATTGTCCACAAAGATTTCACTCCTGCAGTTTACAAGCTAGTTGAATGGGATTTAGCAAGCATTCCTAAATATATGCCATATGATGATGTTCTTATGCTGCTACAAGCACCCGACCGAAATACAGCTGTTGGGAAGCGAGATGTTACAATGCTCATTTTAATGGCGCATTTAGGTCTTCGTGCTTGTGAAATAGTCAATCTTCATATATCTGAGATTGATTTTAGGAATGGTACAATCCTCATCAAAAAAACAAAAACATCAGTGGAACGAGAAATGCCGCTCACTGTTGAAATTGCCGAAGTACTCATTGATTACATCAAAAATGGTAGACAAAATCAACTGTACGATAGATTATTTCTGCGTACGTATGCACCATATACACCGATTCAATCTTCGTCCTCCGTCGGCACTATGATCCGCAAGTACATTAAAGAAATTGGACTTAAAACGCCAACACTTGGAACACACCAGCTTCGCCACAGCCTTGCTACTCATCTTATCAACAACGGTTCTACTCTCAAAGATGTTGCTGATATGTTGGGACACAAAAGTATTGAAAGCACCGGAATATACGCTAAGGTTCATGTAGAGCGGCTTAAAGAGGTTGCTCTACCGTTTCCGATGGGAGGTGCTTTAAAATGAAAAAGGCTCCAGATTTTGCGAGCATATTTACTTCGCGCTTGAAAGAATATGTTGCTTTTATGAAGGATAATGACCGCAAATTCAATGTAGAAACTACCATACTTCGGGCATTTGACCGTTATGTATGCGAAAACAATATAACTACTATAACTGAAGAAAATGTTATGGGTTTTACTTATAGCATACCAAATCTGACAAAAGGGCAGTATGACAAACGACACAGAATTATACGCAATTTTTCAGATTATATGAATTTGCGAGAGCAAGGTGAAACTATACGTCCATTACCAAAAAACAGAGGTTCAGGAAGATTGATCCCCTATGTTTACACCGACGATGAATTGGTACTTTTGCTTGAAGCTACCAAAAGGCTAAACCCTGCTCCAACGCTTAGACCATATACTTATTACACTATGTTTGGATTGCTTGCCTCAACAGGCATTAGAATAAGCGAGGCATTAAATCTTGACATTTCAGATATTGACCTAACAAATGGTATTTTGAAAATTCGTAATACTAAATTTAAAAAATCACGCTTAGTGCCTGTTCACCCAACAACGCTGGAGGTACTACGTGAGTATGATAAGCTCCGATGTGAGCTTATGTCCAACCAAAAGGATAATGCGTTTTTCCCTGGCAGAAATAGAACACGACTTGCATATGGAACTGTAAACTCTACATTTTTAGAGATAGTCCGTACTGCTGGAATCCGAGGTGCTGAGGGTAAAGGTTCACGAATTCACGATTTAAGGCACACCTTTGCAATACGCAGGGTTGCCGTTTGGTATGATATGGGGCTTGATATTCATCAGATGTTGCCACTCCTTTCTACATTTATGGGTCACGCACATTTTGAGGATACAATCTATTACTTATCAGCTGGTGCAGAGCTTTTGGCTAAAGGCTCCTCTCGTTTCAAGAAAGACGGTGATTCTATTGGCTAAGGATAAATTTACACTTGGAGCTTTAGTGCAAGCATATTTCAATGAACGTCTCATTCGTCAAATGAACGCAAGTGATAACACACTTTCCAGTTATCGTGATAATCTGAGATTGTTTTTGATGTATTTGTCAAACAACCTGAAACGTGATATTTCAAGGCTCACTATTGAGAACTTTAATGCAGATACAATACTTGGATTTTTGGAGTATTGCGAAACTGAACGGAAGTGCTCAATACGCACCAGAAATCACAGACTAGCTACCTTAAAGTCGTTTTTTAAGTATGCTGTATTTATTGATCCTACCTTGTTTTTGCAAAACGAACGAATAATGCAAATTCCAAATAAACGGTATGAACGAAAGGTGCTTGGATTTCTTACAAAAGCTGAAGTTGAGGCCATTTTGAACACTCCTGACCGCAAAACCGTTAAAGGTAAACGACATTATGCCTTGCTTCAATTTATGTATAACACAGGCACAAGGGCAACAGAGGTAACACTTCTAAAGGTTTCTGATATTAAGATAGCCAAAGGGGCATCACAAGTGCTTATTAACGGTAAAGGCTCAAAGCAACGCATTGTTCCTGTTTGGGACGAAACTGCTGATATTTTGCTAGATTTAATCTCTGAGCAGGGAGATATATACAATCCAAATTCGAGTGTATTCAAAAATCAAAATGGCAACACAGTTACAAGAAATGGAATACGTTACATCATCGATACATATGTCAAAGAAACCACTAAAAGCTGTCCTTCGCTCAAGGAACGTAAAATCACACCACATACATTTCGTCATACCACGGCGATGCACCTGCTCCAATCGGGAGTGGACTTGAATCTTATACGAATGTGGCTTGGTCATGTTAAGCTTGATACTACCCACCAGTATATTGATTCTGATACTGAAATGAAGCGTAATGCTTTAATGAAAGGCGGTATTGTTCCTCCAGTTGATTCTCCAAAGTGGAAACCTACCCCTGAAATTTTGGCTTTTCTTGATAGTATTGGTAAATAGGTATTCCCGTTATGTGCAGTAATTGGTTTTAAAATTTGAGTTTTAACCTCACTTTTTGGTCTCAACTGCACATAACACTTTTCTGCACATAACCCCTAAGTTCAACTGTATGATGCCCATTGAAAAAGCTATGAAGGTTTAAAAAGTGGTATCGGCCCTGGTGATAATGGGTGGTTCTTGTTCCGCCGTATCCCTCATACCAAATATCCTCAAGCTCCTGCATTGTTTTTGGCTTGGTCTGCTTTATCTTTTCAACA
>JAQVYH010000162.1 GCA_029004515.1 Eubacteriales bacterium
AAAGATTACAACTAAAAACAAAACTGACTCCGTTAGAAAAACGAAATCAGTTTGTCGCTTAAAATTTAATTTTTGCCTACCATGAGGTCTGTTTTTGTACTGTCCGCACAAACTGGTGCAGTTCAATATTCAGGTCTTTTAAGTATAGATTAGTTTGTGTAGTTATCAAAATAACCCTGTACGAGAACAACAGGTGTTCCCTTATCACCAGAGCCACTTGTAAGATCACAAAGTGAGCCGATAAGGTCAGTAAGCTGACGGGGAGTTGTTCCCTGAGAAGCCATGTTGCCCACAAGGTTGCCATCCTTTGACTTAATGCTTTCTGAAATCGCCTTTTTAAGTTCCTCACCTGATAAATCCTTAAAGTCATTATCTGCAAGATACTTAAGCTTAAGCTCGTTAGGTGTACCAACAAGACCATCTGTAAAAGCTGGCGAAACAACTGGGTCCGCAAGTTCCCAAATCTTGCCTCTTGGGTCTTTGAATGCACCGTCGCCATATACCATAACTTCAACGTTCTTGCCTGTTGCATCTAAAATATTCTTCTGGATAGCTATAACAAGATCCTGACAATCCTGTGGGAAAAGCTTAACGCTATCTTCTGTTGATTTATTTGAACCAAGAAGGCCATATGTTGAGTTGAACCCACTTCCGTTAATAGGAGCTGTCATAATGTCGCTAAGGCTTAAAACAACCTTTGCACCTGCATTCTGAAGAATTCTCTTTGTACGAGCTCTTGTGTGGATATCACAGTTAATAACATAATCTGTATAGTTAAGAATAGCCTTTGCTTGATTTGCAAAAACAATCTCCACTTCAGCCCCACATTCACGGATTAATTCACTGTAATAATCAACATAGTCAACACCTGTGAATTCATGCTTATTATATCCAAAAAGCTCACGATATTTCTCTAATGAAAGAATATCTGAATACGGATTAATACCAGCCTCGTCAATCATATCCATACTGATAAGCTCGTTGCCAACTTCGTCTGAAGGGTAGCTGAGCATAAGAACAACCTTATTGACTGCCTTAGCAATACCTCTTAGGCAGATAGCAAATCTATTACGGGAAAGGATTGGGAATATTACGCCTACTGTGTCGCTGCCAAGTTTAGCCTTAACGTCTTCTGCGATATTATCAACAGAAGCATAGTTCCCCTGCGCTCTTGCAACGATTGATTCTGTAATAGAGATAACATCCCTGTCACGAATTTCGAACCCTTCATACTGAGCCGCTTCAACAACGCTATCGGTCACTATAGCAGCAAGGTCATCACCTTCACGGATGATTGGGCAACGAATACCCCTTGATACTGTACCAACTCTTCTTTCATTAATTGTCATTGTTAAATCCCTTCAATCTTTTGAAATTTATCTTACATTGAACATTACATATTATATACTGTATGCCAAATAAATGCAATAAAAAAAATAGACAATATATATTTAAAGTATATATGCAAATTAAGTTTATTTTTATAAATATATTTTACAATAGGATTTTATTACTATTAGCAGATGCTTATCCTACTAAATGTAAAAAAATGAATACTATTTTTGCATGCTTATATATATCATATAAAAATGAATTGACCAATGTAGAATTAAGTTGTAGAATAGGCACGAGGTGATTAAAATGAAAATCGATATTAACACACAAAAAAAGGTGAAAACACTTAAAAACTTCTGGAATCATATGCACCATCATCCAACAGATTGTATTGAGGATGATTGGGGCAAAGAGATGCTTACAAAAATTGCACAGGATAAGGTTGCGCAGACTGTAAGAATCTATACAATGTTTGAAGATATGGTTTCTATGGACGAAGATGGAAACCTTCAATATGACTTCACTCTTAACGACAAGAGAATGGACTTTATGGTAGAACAGGGTTTTAATCTTTTTGTAGGTTATAACTTTATTCCTCCATGCATTGCAGTTGATCCGCATCAGTTCTCTGAATCCGAAAGATATAAAGACAAAAAGATCTCAAATAGTTATCCAAGAGATTATAAGCTTTGGGAGCAGGTTTGCAGAGAATACACAGAGCATATTGTTGAAAGATATGGTATTGAGCTTGTATCAACATGGAGAATGCAGTGTTTTAATGAGCCTGATATGACAAGATATTGGGTGCTTGATGGAATAGACACATACGATGAAAAAAGAGCAATGGTTGAATACAACAAGTTATATGACCACTTTGCCAAGGGTGTAAAAGCTGTATCAAGCAGAATTCTCATTGGTGGCCCGTCCCTTGCAGGTAAGCAGGGTTGGCTCGACTCTTTCTTTACTCATATTACTAAAGAAAAGAACTATGCTACTGGTGAAATTGGTGCACCGCTGGACTTTTTTGCAATCCATACATACGGTATCAGCATGAAGGGCTTTAAAGAAGGATGGGAATTTACTTCTCGTTCTACTCTTGATGCGACATTTAGATATTATGAAACTGCAAAGAAGTATGGGCTTGAAGACAGAGAGCTTATTGTAGATGAATGGGGACTTGCAAGCACAGGTTTCAGAGATAAAGAGGCATGTCCACAGTTTGACTTCAGAAACAGAGAATTCTACTCTGCACATTTTGCAAAATTTATTTGTGATTATGTTTATGAAAACGCCCCTGTTTCAAAGGTTATGATGTGTGTATGTGGTACATACGGACTCACAACAGATTTTATGGGATTTAGAAGTTTCTTCACGCTTAACAGATTCCCTAAGCCAATTTATAATGCATATGTACTCACGGCAAAGCTTGGAACCGCTCTTGTTGAATGTGGAGAGTCACCGGAATTTATGGGAGTGTTCCCAACAACTGATACAAATGGTAAGATAACAATTATGACATATTATACAGATGACGACTTGGACAATGTTCAGGAAGACAAGGATATTACTCTTTCAATCAATGGTATCGACGGCATCTACAAGATGACAAAATACTGCATAGATGAAACACATTGTAATTCATACACCAAGTTCAAGGAATTAGGCTCTCCATACAACCCTGACCAGTGGCAAAGAGAAGTTATCGGACAGGCAGGCAAGGTTGCTCCTATGGAGCCTCCTTGTGGAATAGTTGCTGATGGTAAATATGAAATTGACCTTAATATGACAAATGACAGTATGTACCTCATTGAGTTAGAGCCAGTTAAGTAAGGACAATAAATAATTCAGACCGTCGAAAAAGTCGTTCAACCACAAGCAAAATAGAAAATATTTATCTCTTGCTTGTTCTATAAAAATAATAATTTATAAATATAATGGCGTAGGTTTTATCGAAAAACCTACGCCATTGCTTGCTTTCACCATTCCCGACCTCTACCGTACCCTCGTACGCCGACGATGTCGGGAATGTCGAATTTAACTTCCTTTTTCGCAGTCTGCCAGCGTGTCTATAGGTTTATTGACACGCTGAAAGGATTTGCGAAAAGCAAATCTTTTTTTGTTTAATAGTAAGATTCGCCTTATGGATAGTTATAAATAAAAAAAATCGGATTTTTTTCACAATATTACTTGTATTTTTTTGTAAATATGGTATGATATACAGGAATAATTATGACATAAACTATTTGGAGGTATTTTTTGTGAGCGTATTAGTTAATTTGCCTGATCTTGGTGAGATTCAGGATAATGCAGGTTTTATCCTTTTGGACAAGACTTCTGATGGTCGTTTTGAAAAGGGTAAAAACGGTGTTGTTGACATTGCAGCAACAGGTGATAAGAAGGTTGAAT
>JAQVYH010000163.1 GCA_029004515.1 Eubacteriales bacterium
TTCGTTTCTTATTGATGGTGGGTATTTTTTCATTCCTTTTATTCCTGACATAGTAACACCTCCTATGGTATTATTCTACCATAGGAGGTGTCTTTTTTCTATTGTCCGTTTTTACTGGACCTGTTCACTGATGGGTAGCCTTTGAATATTTCAACTTTGTCAGTAGCTTTAATATCTAGAGGAATGGTTAGCGTACTCTGCTTGCCATATGTTGATGGAATATTAGCAGTTCTTTTTACTTCCCCATTAACATATATATCGACGTCATTGTATGGTTTATCTGCTGCATAGTGAAGTTTGATATAATCACCATCAATCGGTGATATGAATGCAAGCTGATTTGTTTTGAGTGAAATTAGTGTTATTTTATCAATGAAAATAGCTCCGCTCTGTGAAGTGGTATTTATCTGAATACTGCTTTTTCCTGTTGGAAGGGTAATTATAGTTTCATAGTCTGTATATTTTCCAACACTTTCAAAGGAAACTTCCTTGACTATCTTGTTATCTACTGAAATGGTTGTGTCTCCACCATTCCTTGCCATATAACTGATTTTTATAAGTGTATCTCTGCCATTTGAGGACTTTATTCTGCAAAAATCAAGGGATGAATTTGCCGAAAGAGAGACGTGCTGTCCGTTGGATAAGCTTGAGTTGTTTACTCTGGAGCCTGTACCTGCAATAACCGAATATTCGCTCTCAAAAACTCTGTTATCCCCAAACAATAGCGGAGAAGAATCCTCTTTGTTGGATAAATGATTTGTAAAAGTATCCATATGAACACTATCGTCTACAAGCGGATTCATATTAGGGTTAGCAGGGTAGATGTTTAGAATATTTATCTTATCCCACCAGTGACCTGCCGCCCATGCAGTTGCATCCATTTTGTAGTAATCCAAAGTATCAAGGAAGTTATCCATAACCTTGCTCCATCTTGTGTAATTTTCGTATTCACCTGTTTTTGAATCATCCCTGTATGGAACACCATATTCACCGATATATCCCTTAAGGTTGTATTTTTTACACCACTTTCCAAACTCCCTTACTCGATTTGTACCTATTTCAAGAAGGTCAGGAGTCTCTTTTAATTGCTCATCAAATGATAATTTATATGAACCGCTTGTATCTGTGTCAAAATAACAATGAGCAGAGTAGGATGTGTTGTCCATAGAATCATTTATCCAAGGCTCCTCGCCATTTATATCTGTCCAATGCTCACAATGTCCCCAGAAGTTGCCCTCAACATAGATTAAAGTGTCATCACCATTTGCTCTGATTGCACTAACAGCAGCCTGCGATGCCTTGTGCCAATCTTTATAATCATCAAATATTGGCTCATTCATTATGTCATAGGCGTATACGCCTGTGTTATCCTTGAATTCTGTTGAAAGTTTGGTCCATAGGTCAGCATAATCTTCTATTCTAACATCACTTCCCTCAATGCCGATAAACTCACCATTATATTTACCATAATTATGAACATCAATAACAATCTTCATGTTGTGATTTGCAGCCCACTGTGCATTGCGCTTTAATCCATTAACATACGCTGTATCAAGTGGTCCTGAAAGGGTGTGCTGGAGCCTTTCCCAAAGGACAGGAACTCGTGCAATATCAAAGCCCTTTCTTTCAAGATATGCAAAAATCTTCTCTTCACCAAAGGTATAGTCTGTCCCTTCAACACCTGGGAGAATATGTCCTGCGCTTTCTGCACCAGAAAGGTTCACTCCTCTGTAATAGGTCTTTGAATATGCCTCGGTTGCATACTCTGCACTGACTGAAAAGGTCCCCAAACTAACAATGGAAATAAGTATAATAGTTGCCATAATAAAACTAGTAATCTTTTGCATAATAATCACCCCTTAATGATCGTATAACAGTTAGTTCATTATACAATGTTAAGAGGTGGTATGTCAATTGTAATAGCTGGTAAAATAATACTATTTTGCAAATGTGTGCTTTCCTATCTTTGCTACTACAGGTCTTGAGTAAATCCACTTGCTTGTGGTCTTTGCAGGGTTGTAATAATAAATAGCTCCGCCTGTTGGATCCCATCCGTTGTATGCAAGGGTTGCAGCTCTGAATGCGTTATCTGTCATTCCTGCGTGCCACTGACCATCGCTTATAGCGGTGAATGCCCCCGGTTGGAATATTACGCCGGCGATTGTTCCCGGGAAGGATGTATGGCTTACTCTGTTCAATACAACTGCACCCACGGCTACTTGTCCTTCAAAGGCTTCTCCTCTTGCCTCGGCATTTATAATTTGTGCTAACATGTTGATATCATTATTATTAGCAGTTGAAGTCGTGTTTGATTTGATTCCAAGCATAGACAATGTTTGCTTTCCTGCTATACCATCAGCTTTTAGTCCGTTTGCTCTTTGATATCTGTATACTGCCTTTTGAGTTTTGCTTCCATATACCCCATCAACATTTCCGATGTCATACCCAAGGTATTTTAGTCTTTCCTGAATTGCCCTTACCTCTTCGCTGACATTACCATATTTAGATAGTGCGGAGTTTGTTTCATAAAACGATGAGGTTATAGTTACTACAAGTGCTATAACAGCTATTAAAGAAAATGTTCTTTTGTTCATATAATCAACTCCTTGTTTGATATTTTTAACAATATTTGCTGAATTATTCTTAATGATAAATGAGATACTATCAAAAAAAGGAGGAAATTACATGTTACTATCCATTGTTCTTATTACACAGCTTGTTGTTTCTGTGATTACAGCCATATATTTTGGCTCTGCAATTAAAAAGCAAAGGACGAAGAAAACATCTGCTCAAAAGGATTCTGCATATGAACTAGATAGAATCAAAAAGCAAGAAGCAATCAAACTGACCTGCCCACTTACCGAACTATCAAGACCTAAAACCCTTGATGAAATAGTTGGACAAAAAGAAGGTATTATCAATCTTAAGGCTGTCCTTTGCGGTGACAATCCACAACATGTTATTATATATGGACCTCCTGGGGTGGGTAAGACAGCCGCCGCAAGAGCCGTTCTTGAATGTGCTAAAAAAAATCAGGATTCGCCTTTTGAAGAGAATGCAAAATTTATTGAGGTTGATGCTACTACTGTGCAATATGATGAAAGAAGTATTGCAGACCCGCTTATTGGCAGTGTGCATGACCCAATCTATCAAGGCGCAGGCGCATATGGTCCCGCAGGTGTACCGCAGCCAAAACCAGGTGCAGTTACAAAGGCTAATGGTGGAGTATTATTCATTGATGAAATAGGTGAATTGCCCACTGTTCAGCTCAATAGACTTCTTAAGGTGCTAGAGGATAGAAGAGTGTTTTTTGAAAGCTCATATTATGCGTCGGATGACCCTAATATTCCCAAACATATTCATTATGCTTTTAAAAACGGATTGCCAGCGGATTTCAGATTGATTGGTGCCACAACCAGAAGCCCTGAAGAAATAAATCCAGCGATTCGTTCAAGATGTGTTGAGATATTTTTTGATAATTTATCAAAACCCGAATTAGTTGAGATAGGTAGAAGGGCAGTTTCCAGATCAGGTATTACTATTAATGAAAGTCAGCTATCTTATGCGGCAGAGTTTGCCCAAAATGGCAGAGACATGGTAAATATTGTGCAGATGGCATCAAGTGTTACAAAAAGCTGCGGCAGACAATTTGTCCAGAAAAAGGATATCCAATGGGTAGCAGACTCTTGCAGGTATTCAAAGCTTC
>JAQVYH010000164.1 GCA_029004515.1 Eubacteriales bacterium
AAGTAGAAAGAATGAGTTTAAAATTTATGAAAGATAAATTTTTTGAACAAAACTTTAAAATGCGATTATTTCTTTGTTTTAAAAACAATGTTAAACTCATGTTGGGGAGATAGATTATGAATTTCCTATTATGAATAGCAAATTATCCGAGTTTGCGCTGCAAAAAAGCCCTCAAATTTTCACAAACTTGAGGGCGCAAGGTTGGATAATTTCATAGCACGAAACTGCGGATGGTTAGCACTTGCTATGGGGAAAGCATTCTCGCTCTCTGCTTAAAAGCGCAGTAAAAATCACCAAACACGGCGGCAAAATCTACGATTTGCATTCAATTTCACCTACCTTTATGCTAAAATAGGTACAACAAACAAAGCTCCCACTGATGCGAGCTTAAAAAAGGATATTCAGTTAAGCTGGAATTGGCGGCGAAAGGCCTGTTCTCATCAAGCCATTGTAGCCGCAGCTTTGGCAGACAGATGGATTTCTGCCGAGAATTTTCGTGAGCAGTGTTTCGGTTGAAAGCTTTACTTTTTGGCTTAGCACGGTGTCTGTCAGCTTTTTGCAAAGCGGGAGATTTGTTTGTTTACCTCTACTCGAAAGAAAACCAAAATGCCGTATTTTCATAAACCCCGGCGGTAAAACGTGCATCAAAAAACGGCGGATAAACTCTTCTGCTGAAATCGACATCACCTTCCACTGGCTGCCATCCTTGTAATCACGCCATTTGAAAGAAACCTGTCCGTTTTCAAACTTCAAAATACGATTGTTGGAGATAGCAACTCGGTGTGTATATCTTCCGAGATATTCCACCACACAGGCGGCTGTTTTGAATGGTGGCTTGCAATAGACCACCCATTCTTTGTTGTAACAATCGTTTAATAAAGATTGCGGTAAATCTAATTTTTGTTGTTTTAGAAGGGTCAAAAACTTACCTCTAAATTTTCGGGACAGTACCTTTACAGGAACAAAAAACTTGTGTCGTGAATGTTGCCATAACCCAAGGCTGTTTAAGCCACCTGCCGGAACTATGCAGTGAATATGGGGATGAAAACAGAGATTTTGTCCCCAGGTATGCAAAACAGCAGTCAAGCCAATCTTTGCGCCAAGATATTTTTTGTCAGCGGAAAGTTCGTGCAATGTTTCTGATACGCAACGAAATAATAAGCCGTATAATTCCTTTTGATTTTCATAAATAATAGGATTCAGCTCCTGCGGTAGTGTAAAAACAATGTGGAAATACCCGACATTCAATAAGTCTGCCTTTCTCGCATCAATCCAGCGTTCCTTGGAAAGGGTTTGGCACTTAGGGCAATGACGATTGCGGCAGGAGTTGTAGGAAATTTCGGTTTCGCCGCAGCTTGGACAAGTATCCACATGACCGCCGAGCTTTGCAGTACGGCAGTTTAAGATGGAATTCAGCGCCTTGTGATGAACAATGGGCAGCTTATGATTTTGGCGATATTCGTCTGCATGAGCCGCAAAGATATCCTGAACCTCAAGCATTTAAGGTATCCAGCGGACTTTTGATATCGTCCTGAACATTCTGCAAATGCAAATAAAAAGAAGTGGTCTGTATAAATGTATGTCCGAGCAATTCTTTTATACGATAAATATCCATACCTGCTTCCAATAAGTGTGTTGCAAAGCAATGCCGCAGGGTATGTGATGTATAAGTATGAGAAAGTCCTGCACGTTTTCGGTATTTGCTAAATGCGTTGACTACGGAACGTGTAGTCATAGTATGCTTGTCCCTTGATCTGGCATAAAATAAAAAACCATCAGGATGGTTGGGACGGTATTCCTTCCAATATTCTCGCAAAAGTTCAAGGTTTCTTTCCGACAAAAGTGTATATCTATCTTTACTCCCTTTGCCTTTTCGGACATAAATTCGCATCTGTTTGCTGTCAATGTCCTGAACTCGAAGTTTAACGATTTCTGATATGCGTAATCCTGCACCGTAAATTGTTTCAAACATTGTTTTATCACGCAGATTATCAATTACGCTAAAAAACAGTTGGATTTCTTCTTTATCCATAATATCTGGGAATTCACGGTATTGATGCTGTCTGGGTATCAATCGACAATTGATGTTTCTTGCAAGAATTGCTCCGTAAATAAACCTTAAAGCGCTGTTGTGAATATTAACTGTACCAGAAGATTTTTGTGAATTAACTAAATTGAGTAAGTATTTGCGTATTTCGTTTTCTCCCATGGATTCAAGTGGCCTGTTATTATAGTGCTTTGCAAAACGTTGTAATACGCCAAGATATTCGTCTTCTGTATTTTTTGATAACCCTCTAAGCTTGAATTCCTCCTTTGTTTTGCATATAATTTCTTCATTGGTCATAGGTGCTCTCCTTAAAATATGATTTGCCATTTTGGTGGCATATCTATATTTTACAGGGTTTTATAAAGAAAAACTGCCCTCAATAGAGCAGTTTCAATAAATCGCAGTAGCTTCTGGCACAGTGCCACTGCGTAGCAGTTTAGTGCTATGTTTATGACGTGATTAAAATTCGAATTCCTATATCCTTCGGTGAAAGGCTTGTTTGATAAAAGGCAAGAGCGAGATTGCGATCTATTATAAATGTTACTAAGAGACATATTTCTTATCATATCAAGGAGGGCCCGCTTTTGAATACTGAAATACTTGTAGCTTCAATTTCTGGAATAGTTGCGGTTTTAATTGCTGCGATTGCTTATATTCAATCAAAAAAACTAACGTTTTTTGAAACGTTTTTCAAGAGAAAAGCGGATGCCTTTGAAGAGTATATCTATGTTGTGAGTTCTGTTCCAAAAACCGAAAAAGAACTATATAACGTATCTTCGGTAACTCGGAAGGCTATACTTTATTGCTTTGAAGTTAATAAGGAAACAATACTTGACATGCTTGATCTAATGATTAAAGCATATCAATCTCGTACTGGCGATCAAATTCCAGAAGAAATACAAAAGGACTTTAGAGAGCAAAGGAAAATAGTTGTAAAACTTCTTAGAAATGAAATTCAAAAAAGTCAAAAATTTATTTTTAAATAAGTAATTGAATACGAATTTCCTCAAATGTTTATACTGCACTTCATGAGTTCGAATCTCTTCGCTGATTTGATGAAAATATCTTTTTTGTAGCTGTTAGACAAAAAGGTGCAACAAAAAAGATGCACCACCGAAAAACCTTGATTTTATCAAGGTTTTTCGTGCTTTTATGGGCGAAAAGTCATAGCTCAGTTCCATAGATGCAAAAGCCAATTTTTCCCTTTGCGTGTTAATTCGAACTCATGCACAACTAAATATTGGCGAAACCAAGCTCATAGGTTGAAAAATCTATGGGCTTTTTCTTTTGCCCAAAATAAGGAGGAGATAATGGATACGAACAGATTTCAGAAATAATTTGCAAGGCAGATTGTAAAGATGAATTGTACTTCTGAGTATGACAACAAAACTGGACAAATGAAACTTTTCAATAAAGACGAGAACATCAGAAAGACAATGTGATTCTCAACAATTAAATAGCCTTGCTCCATATGCCCGTAGTTAATATGTCTCCATTCCATATTAACTGCGGGCTTTTTCTATTTCAAATTAAAGAAAGCGAGATGATTAAAATGTTATTCAGCACCACATTGAAAGATATCTTAATAGAACGCATGATGACCTCTGTCCCCTACTTTCCGGAAAAG
>JAQVYH010000165.1 GCA_029004515.1 Eubacteriales bacterium
CTTTTTTTCAGAGTGGCTGGAAAAGTGGCAGGGCGTTGAGTTTGTTTCAGGCCATGCAGGTCAGCTCAAAGTATGATGCTTGGAGTGTAAAATTTTATGAAACAAAAATTTTCCAGCCTAAACAAACTGGATAGGACAGACTCCATTAAAAAACGTTTTATAAATAATGACAGGCGTATGCGGTTGTTACTGATGTTATGTTTTTTGCTTTTAGTGCTTTCTATTGCCTGCGCTATCTGTATCGGTTCAGCAAATATCTCGCTGAAAATGGTATTTAAAGCAGTGCTGTCTCGTTTTATGCCGGGGTTGTTCCCCGTTGTCGATGAGGTGGTTTATAATATCATCTGGCAGTTACGCCTTCCCCGTATAATGCTTTCAGTTTTCGCAGGGGCGGGGCTTTCTTCTGCTGGTGCAGTTATGCAAGCACTTACCCGAAACCCCCTGGTCAGTCCTTTCACGGTTGGAATATCCAATGCGGCAGCATTTGGGGCCTCTATGTTTATTATGCTGGGAATCAGAATAGCTGGGTCCGTTCAAACAGCTACGGTATTCGGTGCTTTTGTTTTCGCCATGCTGTGTGCGGTACTGGTTTATGGCATAGCAAACCGTGCCGGGTCAAGCCCGGTGAGCCTTGTACTCACCGGTACGGCGCTGACTTATCTTTTCAGTGCCTTGACCAACACAATACAGTACCTTATAAACGATGATAAACTTGCTGCGGTGGTGCATTGGACCTTCGGCAGCTTTACAAAAGCGGACGCCGGACAAATATTGTTGCTTTTGGTGGTAATAATGGTAACTTTTCCGGTGTTTATCAAAAACGCCTGGGCGCTTAACGCACTTGCATCGGGTAGCGATGATGTTGCTAGAGGGCTGGGGATCGACGTTAACAGAGTAAGAATTATTTTAGGGCTACTGTCCGTAACCCTTACCGCTTGCATTATCAGTCTCTCTGGCGTCATAGGCTTCGTAGGCATAGTGGGGCCTCACATCGCCCGAATAATGATTGGAGCAGATCACAAATACCTTTTGCCTTTCTCTGCTTTTACAGGTGGGATGCTAGTGCTTGTTTCGGACACGTTAGGCAGGACGCTTTTCGCCCCAATAATAATACCGGTTGGAATCGTTGTTGCCTATGTGGGGGTTCCACTGTTTTTACAGCTTATCTTGTCACGAAAGGAGCTGTATTTTAAATGAAACTGTCGGTTGAAAAAGTTTGCTTTTCCTATGGTAGTAGACAGATTCTGCACAATATATCTTTTTTGGGTAGCTGCGGTGAGGTAATAGCGCTTGCAGGTCCTAATGGGTGTGGAAAGACGACACTTTTAAAGTGCATAGGCGGTTTACATCGGCCAGAGTCTGGTGAAATAATGATAGATGGCAAAAGATTATCCATGATGTCTATGCGAGAGTCTGCTAGGCATATCGGTTATGTTCCTCAAGATACCGGGACTATATTTGCCATAAGCGTTATAAATGCTGTATTGCTTGGCAGAACGCCATATATTCGTTTAAGAGCTTCTGAAGAAGATATTGAAGTAGCCGAACAGGCGATTGAGCAAATGGGGCTGTCTGCTATTGCATTCCGAATGATGAATGAACTGAGCGGCGGCGAACGCCAGCGCGCAGTGATAGCTCGTGCGCTGGCACAGCAACCGGATATTCTGTTGCTAGATGAACCTACCAGCAGCCTCGATCTGCGTCATCAGCTTGAAACGCTTGAGATCGTACGAAATATCGCTAGAGAAAAGAATCTGCTTGTGATCCTTTCAATTCATGACCTCAATCTTGCGGGAAGATTTGCCGATCGCATTATCATGATAGAAAATGGCTCTTTAATGGCGGATGGTATGCCCACTAAAGTGGTGACACCTGATAATATCGGCAAGATATATGGGGTGGCAGCTGCGGTACATTGTGAAAATGGGCAGCCATATGTGTTCCCCATGAGTGTTATTTAATAATCAACTTGAATGAATTTCTAATTGATTGAGGCTACAATGTGAATACTGATAAAAACAGACAGAGTCCTATTTTTAGAGCCTTTATGACTACCGTCGAACGAGTCGCATGATTGATATGATCTACCAGTATGGGCTCAATTTGAGTTGCGCATTATGCTTATTAATACCGGACAAGCCCAAGGGTCCCCCCTTGGGCTTGTGAACAGCAAGATTGCAGAGTCATTAGAAATTTTAGGGTAGTACCATAATATGCAACTCAACAAGGTGTGATTATGATATATTAACTTTAACAAGGAATTGTAGAATTTTATGATCGGAAAATTACCATTCAATGGACAGAATAGATTTAAATACATTATTATTACACCCGAAACAGCAATCACGTATTACAAAGTACTATTTTCAACCAAGTTCCAATGAGTATTAGACTCCCTCTCATGCTTAAGTTTTATCTCACATTTCCCTGTGACATTTGATGAGTATTTAACAGAGTGGCCGATAAGTGTCTGCAATAATTAATATCCGAAAATTCGAAACAAGTAAGATATGTTCAAGTGAAAACAAAATTAGAGTATATAGATGTAATCAATAGAATAAAGCCGAATATACTGCTGCATTTTTGACATGGTGATTATAATAGATGGAATGGTAACGATAATTTTGAGAATACGCATGGGTCCGGCAAATAAATAATGATTACTTAAGTTCAAATGAAATTAGTGCCATTATAAATTTTCCGAAAATAGTTATTTTAGGATCTTGCACGACAGAAGTTCCACAAGGTCCAAATTATAATATAGCGTTCTGGCTCTGTGTATAGCCTAAAGGCCTGATACACTTTGATACACAATCCGCTATCGAAACTGGCGTGACAGACGAGTGTTAAGCAATATGCGCCTTAAAAACCTCATAAATCACCTTGAATAACCATAATTCAGCCTATAAAAGTTGAGTGGGAGTAAATAACAAAATCCCCGAAAGCCTTGTTTAATCAAGGTTTTCGGGGTTCTTCGCCTATGAGCACATTTTGAGCACGTCTTTTAAGAATGCCTTCTTTTTATTTCATAGTTCAATATTCTCCATACTGCTTGACGTATACAGTGAAACTATATAGTTGAGATGAATTAAAAGGAGTTATATATGCAGAACAAAAGAAACAAACTACTTCCCTTAACAGAGACTACATTTTATATTCTACTGGCACTAAAGAAGCCCGGACACAGATACCGTATTATGTAAAAGATTGAGGAGTTGAGCAGCGGCGATGTTAGGATTACTGCCAAGACAATGTATGGTGCGCTAGAAAATTCATCGAAGTAAAATTTAATCGAAGCGATTCCCAGCAGCGACCCACGAAGGAAACTTTACCAAATAACATCGTTATGGGTTAGAAATATTTAAGCAGCTTGAATGTGCCGTGCTTTTTTTCAAAGCGCCACCCTTTCAAAACCCAGCAGGCTATTTGTTCATAGTATTGAAATACCGGCATTTAAAAAATTAATTTGAACTGCTTAAAAGCGTGATAACCCGATTATCAATTTCAATTATTCTTTCATCCTGCAACTTTTTAAGCTCTCTAAATAAGGAGGGTCTTTGGACGCCAAGATAATCGGCCAGTTGTTTTTTGCTTATGGGAAGAAGGATCGTTGGGCTCCCCTGTATAAACGATTGTTTTTTC
>JAQVYH010000166.1:0-2356 GCA_029004515.1 Eubacteriales bacterium
TTATATTTTTTAATTTCAAGCAATAAGCTATGTCTGCAAACGGATTCACTCCATTCTTGTTAACAGGCACCTCTATAAACTTCGCTCCAAGTGCTTCAATTCTATCAATGCCTTCTTTGTTAGGACCTGTAACCACTACATCATAACCTTTCTTTTGAATTTCCTTTATCAAGTCTCCTCTAAAGTTATAAGCAGATCGGTTTTTGGGTGAAACTAATATGAATTTTTTCATTGTTCTTTTGTTATAAAGTTTTTCAAATTACGATACATCACATCAAACATTCTTCTATTGTTTCCGTCAGATACAAAAGAATTATGAGGTGATAATGCCACATTCTCCATATTCCATAAAGGGCTATCTTCTGGTAATGGTTCTTTTACAAAAACATCTAATGCTGCAAAAAGGTCTTTGCGTTTCGATAATACTTCACACATTGCTTCCTCATCAATCAATCCACCACGTGCGATGTTCACCAAAACTGCATTCTCTTTCATACAGTTTAATACCTCACGAGATATTATGCCCTTAGTTGTAGGAAGTAAGGGAGCTGTGATTACAGCAATATCAAACTCACCAATCATATTTAATAATTGATTAGTCAACATCATATGGTCAAAATACGGAGTTACATTTGTATGAATGTCAAAACCCGTTATTTCTGCGCCAAAAGCTTGAAAACGTTTAGCGACCTCCTGTCCTACATTCCCAGCACCAACAACAGCAACCTTTCTTTCTGCAATTTCTCGCAATCCTCTGTGCTTAGTCCATTTGCCACTATTCTGTTCTTTCTTGAAGAACCATCCTTGTTTATAATGTTCTAATACACGGAACACTGCCCATTCTGCCATAGGTATACTATAAACACCACGAGCATTGTACAGTTCGATATTCCTTTCCTTGATTGTATCAACGGGCACACGGTCGAATCCTGCACTTGTCAACTGAATAAACTTTAATTTCGTAAATTCAGATATATTGTGAGATAGGAACAAACCGTTGCATACAGTTGCATCTACATCAGAAGCACACAATGGCAAAGAATCCTTTTCTTGCTGCATGAAATGAACCTTATACCCCAATTGCCCTAATAGCTCAAATTGTTCTTCTGAGTATTTAAAACAACCCGTTAGTAATAAATTCTTCATTTTTTTGCAATAATGTTATGTACACTACAAATTACTGCAGTTCTGTTATTTGTAAAATAACTTGCAGCCTCAGCAGCCTCGTTTTCCAATCTACGGATATCCGCAATACCTGTATTAAATATATCCTTCACTTCGTTCAAGTCTGTAATTTTATCTGTATTACAGAAACTGCGACTGACAATCACCATAGAACTTCCCAATCTGTAATGTTCTTTCAGAACCATACTTCCTGGCATTGCGCCACCATCCAATGTTGCAATACCTCCAAAGCCAAACGGAATGCCTTTAGCCTTTATCTTAGCAGCAAGTCTGTCTACTGTTCCGTCTGCCAGCAGTTCAAACATAAACTTCATGCCAAGAGCCAAATGTAGGTCATTTAGTCCAAGATGAATCATGTCTATGCCTGGCAACTCCAATATCTCGTCAATCAACAAAGCTGCTTCGGGAGTCTCAACCAATAAACAAGTTTTAGCCCTACCATTCACGTAGTTTATGAACTTGCGCACTTCCTCAACTGTCTTGAAAAAGGGAAGCATCACAATGTCTGCTCCAGCTTCAATTGTAGCGTTGATTTCATCTTCTGATGAAAAATATCCATCAATGGCATCATGAATAGGATTAACACGCACAAGCACTTTGGCCTTTGTTACAGCCTTTTTAATATTGGCAACATCCTCTACTGTATGGTGGTTCTGCACGGTATCCAATCCTTTCTGACGTACATCCTTTCCTATAAACTCCATGTCTACGAATATCCAGTCCACTCCAGCATCTTCAGCTATGCGTGCTATCTCAGGACGATTCGTTATATACATTAAATTCAGCATAATCTCTTCCTCCTCTGATTTTATTTCTTTACTCCAGTTTCTCCTACATTTTCATTATTTGCATTGGTAGCAACCTTGAAAATTGTCATAAAGAAAATCTTCAAATCCAACCACAACGACATATTCTTGGCATACCACACGTTTAGTTCAATACGTTCAGGCCATGGCACTTCCTTACGTCCATTCACTTGTGCCCATCCAGTTACGCCAGGCAACACATCAAACATGTGTTTCTGATGCTCAGTGTATTGTTCGTAAGGCCATGGATGATAAGTCAATGCAGGACGTGGACCTATCAAAGCCATGTCACCTTTTAAAATGTTCACCAACTGAGGCAATTCATCAATACTTGTAGCACGTATGATCTTACCAACTTTAGTGAT
>JAQVYH010000166.1:2366-3621 GCA_029004515.1 Eubacteriales bacterium
CAGCACCTTTGTAGCAATATACACCAGTTCCTTGCTTCTCTGCACCTACACACATCGAACGGAACTTCCAAATTTTGAAAGGCTGACCATTTTTTCCCAAACGTTCCTGTTTGAAAATTACAGGTCCCTTGCTATCAAGTTTAATTAATATTGCTGTTATCAGCAAAAACGGTGATAATACTATCAATGCAACTCCTGCAATGATAAAGTCAATAGTTCTTTTGAATATAGAATACATGATGTTTTCTTCTTTTATTTTATTGTATTTATTTTGATACAGACAATTCTATTTATTTCTTTCTTCTCTCCAATATCTTTCTCATTGCCTTGGTCAGCAAAAAGAACATCAAAGTGTTACTAGTTTTTGCAGACCAAAAGAATGCCCTCCAATACAGTGGACACATACTATAATCAAAATGAGCAAAAGCCGTTCTATAGATAGGTGACTTTAGAAAATTACGGCATTCTTGTAAAACCAATTTTACCTTCCCCAGTTTGATTGCGTTTCCTCCGAGAGGAATAACGCTACAGCAGATTCTACTATAAAATGCATCCATAAACTTTTCGGGCAAATGATTATTGTCTATATAATCGTTCTCATAGTCAATCCACCATAGCCATTTCTTCAGCAAGTCATTTCTATAAGGCTTTGTTACGGATTGGGTTGTATTACGACGATAATGATATAACACCTTATCTACATAGTATGTGGATTTTGCTGCAACACAAAACTCAAAGTTAAACTGCATGCACTCTGATGGCAATTTATGCAAGTCTATAAATTGTATGTTGTTCTCTTGGATTATAGAAGTTCTATACAGACGTGCCCAAATAGGAGTCAACTTATCCAGTTTCGCTGGATTCTTTATATTCTTACCAGTAAGTCCTAAGGTATGTACAACTATTTGTTCAGTATAATAATCATCTACAAATAATGTGCTTTCCTTATACAGACGTCTTTGGGTGGTACCTGAGGTGGCCTCATTATAATTTCCACAAATAACCAAATCCGCATTGTTTTTCTCTGCTGATTTCAACATGGTCTCACACATAGTTTCATCAAGCCAATCGTCTGAATCAACAAACATGCAATACTTGCCCGTGGCTCTTTCTATTCCGAAATTTCTTGCTTTAGAAACCCCTTTGTTGGCATTATGGAATATCTTAAACCTCTTGTCATGCGCAAAGTCATCGCAAATAGCAGGAGAACTATCATTACTTCCATCGTCAACTACGATTACTTCTATGTCATCCA
>JAQVYH010000167.1 GCA_029004515.1 Eubacteriales bacterium
CACCATAAGTATTAATAAATTCTTCCGTATTCATATCAGCAGGAAGCGGCTCGGCTATTTTTCCGGGATTAATGTATATCTGACCATTAAGCTCATTAAAAACTGTTTCAATCGGATTATTATAAAGCTGACACATATAATCCATATCAACTCTGCCTTTTTCCGACAATGACACTTTTAAGGCATCAACGGCATTATCAACGCGCTCAATTGTCCTTGTCGGGCGAATGGTTCGCTTGTAGAACATATCGGCTTTTGAATATGTTTTACTCTCATCATCATAAACCTCAAGAGAGCATATAAGAGGATAATCGCTGTCATCACGGAAAACTCTTTCATTTGCAGAATCGCTTATATTTCCGTTTTTCTTGACAAAAGTATCATACTTTGAATTAAGCTCCGATTGAATTCTTGATATGTATTCATCACTTGATTCCTCTGACTGTGCATCAATAAGGTTTCTTGTAATATCCCGAAGCTCACACATTGCCTTAATTCTCTCAAGCGCTTTGCCTGAAAAGTCCATTTTTCGCATTAGGGAATTTTCACGGTAAAACAACTTATCATCTACAAAAGTAAAGGTAAAATTGCGAACGCTTGAGTCGGCAGGAATTGTTTCGACATCTTCATTTTCATCAGCTCTTTCGTAATCGGGAATAACTGCATTAAGTGACATAAGTGCCGAGGATAAGCTTTCATTTAAGTCAAAATTTTCAGGTGCTTTTAAATATGTAAGACTGTTTTCGCCGAAACGATTATCATACTGCATTGTGCCGAGCATCATATATGGATTTTCTTCATAATACGCATTAACAGGAATTCCGTTTTCGTCATTTCCAAGCTTAGTCCAATACGGTACTTCAGATACAATACGTTCTCGTTTTTGCAGAAATATAATATCTGCCGTAACCTCTGTATTCGCCATTTGCCTGAAAGTATTATTCGGCATTCTCACAGCACCGATTAAATCCGCTTTATTGCCGACAAAACTTCTCAAATTGTCATTTTCCTTATCAAGCGTTCCTTTTGAGGTTATGAAGGCAATTATACCGCCGGGGCGCACCTTGTCTAAGGTTTTGGCTATAAAATAATCATGAATTAAGAATTTGTGCTTATTAAATTTGGGATCATGAAGCCTGTAATCTCCAAAAGGAATGTTACCGATTGCAATATCAAAGAAATTATCGGGAGCCTCATTTGTTTCATAACCATGTATTTTTATATCTGCATTTTGTGTAAGCTGTTTTGCAATACGACCCGAAACATCATCAAGCTCATAGCCGTACAGCTTGCTGTTTTTCTTAAGTTCTTCCGGCATAGCTGCAAAGAAAAGTCCTGTTCCCATTGCAGGGTCAAGTATATTTCCGCCTTTAAAACCAAAGCTTTCAATTGCCTTATATATATTTTGAATGACTTCCGGAGGTGTGTAGTGAGCGCATAAAACAGATGCTCTCGCACTTTTATATTCGCTGTCGGATAAAAGATTTTTAAGCTGTGTATATTCGTCACTCCATGATGAGTTTTCTTCATTAAAGGCTTCAGCTAAACCGCCCCAGCCGACATATCGGCATAATACCTTTTGTTCATCTGCTGTTGCAAGACGATTTTCTTCTTCAATGTTATTCAAAAGCTTTATAGCTTCAATATTTGCCTTAAACTTTGTTTTGGGACCACCGTCACCGATACCGTCATCGGCAGAGTATATATAATCAATTCTGTTTTTAAATACAGGCGCCGAAGTCTTTTCCTCCGGTTCGGCTATAAACTGTAACGGTTCAGATAATCTTTCTTCGGTTTCCTCAATAGGTGCATTAATTATTTCATCCGCATTAGGAATATCTGATACGGGGATTAAGTTTTCTGTAACTTTATCATATTCATCTTCCGTCATTAGTCCTGCTTCTGTGAAAGCATCTTTATCGGAATATCCGCAAACATCACACAAATAATTCCTGTATGCACGGCGTTTTCCGATATTAATATCTTTTTCGGACCATTCTCTTTCTACGGAATAATCCATATACATTACGGCATTTTTCACCTTTAAATATCCGTAAGTATATGCCACATTTTCTTCTGCATCACCGTAAACCACATCGGTAAATTCAGCTTCACCGTTTAAAAAGTCCTGAAGTTCAACATTTTGCAACTCTTTTATTGCCTGTGTTCTTTGATATACAAAAGGAATGTCTCGGATATAGTATAGCGGTAGATTTGATTCATTTTCGTCTGTTATATCCCGAAGCATAACTTCTTTTTTAAATTTATCAGCATGAAGTACAACATAATTTCTGCCGGCATAAGAAAACTCATCATTAGGATTGACCGTATAATTATCTGAAAAATAGCTGTCATATTCGGCTTCTGTCATAATATCTGCTTCAATCATTGCCTCTTTGTGTGAACATTCAAGCTTATCCATAAGATAATTGCGATAGGCCTCTCTTTTGCCGTCTGCGACAAGCTCTTCTGTCCATTGTTCATAACAGGAATAACTCATCAAAAACCTGTCGGCTCGTATTGCAGCATACGCAAAGTTAAATGTTTTGTCACCGTATTCTTTTGAAAGCAGTCTGACATCAGCATTTTCAAAATCACCTTTAGTATAAATTCTGTCAAGCTGCGATGCAGCAAGAGCCTGATATGCACTTGATAACGCCAATTGAATAAAATTTGATTCGCTCGCCATAAGCTGTGGATGCAGATTATCCCTATATGTAATATCAAGCATATGAACATGATCTTCATCAATCCTTGTAATTTCATATTTGCTGTCATCATATTGCAGTATTGTTCCGACCTCAAGCTTTGGTAAAACATTTTCAGGTGGATTTGCATACTCTGCATTTTCAAATTCATCCCACGATTTAGCTTCAACCATAATGTAAGTGTGAGGTGATACATAGTGTTTTACATTACCGACATCTGTCTTTTGCTCATCTTCATTTGTATCTAAAACCTCATATATTTCGCCGTTTAAGTTAATAAAGTCACCGTATTTATATTCAAGCGGTTTTACTGTGGTTTCTTCTTTGGAAATTTCTGTTTCCGGGATATAGAAATTGCCCTCATCAATACAATTTTGAATATATTTTGAAAATTCAGACCAAGTGACAGAGTTTTTAATTTCCTCATTATCACCGTAAATTCTATAACCAATGCCTTTGGCATCTGCCTCCCAATAAGCATGTTTATATCCGGCTACCTCCATTGAACTTCCACAAACACCATATTCATTTTTCAAAAACGAAAGTCTTTCCTTCACATCAGTATTTTTTGTGAAAAATTCATATATGCGTTTCTTGCTTTCATAAACCACGCTGCCTCTCATAGCAATCTGCGTAAATATCTCATTATTAAGTTTTACTTTTTCATCTTCCCGCTCATCACCAAACAAACTGAGTTGAGCATTATTTTGAAAAGTATGTTTATGTGCTTGCTTTTTTATATTTGCTGCAATAGTTTTTTTGATGTTTAGAGCAGAGGAGGATGGAGCAGGCTCTATATCATTTACCTGATTAATATGAATTTCTCTCTTTTCCTTTGCAAGTTGGTTTAAGGTTTTTGCACATTCAGATAAAAAATCCTGTGCAATAATAGTTGCACAATTTCCCATACGA
>JAQVYH010000168.1 GCA_029004515.1 Eubacteriales bacterium
AAACCATAAAATTTAACATCACTTATTTGACTGAGATCAAATAGCAAAACTGGACGCATAAAAATGCGTCCAGAAAGTCAATTTTTTTATTAAATTGTGTGTCACCCCAACATTTGACACAGAGCCATCTTTTTGTTATCTTCTCTTAGCAAAGAGGGTTATACCAACTAAACCAAAGCCACTTAAAAAAAGTAGTGTAGTCCAAAGGAACATATTACTGTTGTCACCGGTTTTAGGTATTCCCGATGGGTCAGTATTCGTAGTTGCTTCTGCCTGTTTAGTAGAATTGCTTAGATTGCTTGGATTGCTTGGATTGCTTGTATCGTTAGGCATACCTTCAGACACTTGATTGCTGCCCTCTGTAGTGTCTTCATACCATTTGTCGGTAGCTGATTTATCGTCCTTTGCATTAGCAGCACAGCGAGAGCAGTCATACCAATATGTGTTGTGTTGCTGATATTTAGTCGCGGTAGATTTCAGATGGGCATCATCAGTTAGTTTTTCAGTGTAATCGTGCCCCATAGCAGTATTAGCTTTGAAAAATGTTTCCATAGTGCTGATAGCCCCGCAAGAGCAGCTCTTGAAGTAAACTTCATCTGTGGTGCAACTGGCTGGATCTTTCAGTGCTTCAGCCTTTGCAATCTCCTGATCAAAAATATGTGTATGATGGACAATTATATATGTTGCTGTTGCGGTCACATTGCCTTCAGTCATTATAAAGGTTGTTGAACATCTATTAATATCATCAACAGTAGCGCCGGTTACTTCCCACTTGTCAAATACCATGCCGGATGGTGATGCATCGGCAGTCAGTGTGTCAACTGTACCGTCAGCTGATTTTGCGGGGTTGGCAGTACCTTTTGTCACCGTAATATTATATTCGGGCTTGCTTTCCCATACTGCTTTTATGCTTTGTCCATCAAATTGCTTATCACTGAAAGTTATTGGCATACCTGCTGGTTCTTCCCAAGTAGTATCACTGCCAATCTTCCAGCATTTAAACTGCATTCCTTCTGGTGGAGTGAATGCACATTCAGGGAGTATAAAGGAAGTGCCAACGGTGATTGTGGAATCTGCCATTGTTCCACTGCCACCATTTGAATTATAGGACATTGTGAAATAATCGTTTTTATGCTGTTTGACAACAAGATTATAAATAGATTTGTATGGCAGAAGTTGTTCCCCAGTAATTTGTTCACTATCAAATATATCCGTTCCATCGTTTTTTGCAGTATAATAATTATATCCCTTCTGCAGTGTAATTTTTACAGAATCATCATGATATATTGCGCCTTTAATTGTTGCACTTTTAATAATCAAATTATTATTAACACCCACGAATATGGTGTTATTAAATCCGCTGGTATAAATACCATTTCCTATAAGTTCTACTGTCAAGTTGTTGAAATTTTCAAGACAGATAGGTTCGTTTGTATCGCCGCCGGAAATTGTTTTGTTGTTTGCATCAAAAATGATGTGCGCATCGTTTATTTCGAAGTTGATACGACCGATGATGTTTTTGGTTAGTTTAATTATGATGGTGCTGCCATCTTTGGAAATATCAGAAACGCCTGATAATTTCTGTGTCAGATCATTGTAACTTGTGATTGTATTATCTCCGATATTGACCGTGTCTTCTGCAGACCATGCTGTGGCTGGTATTAGACATAACGTCATTACAAGCGCCAGCATTAGTACTAAATATTTTTTCATTACAGGTTACCCTCCTTGCACTTAATGGCATAATTATATCTTATAATATGTAGAAAAATTTGGAATTGGTGCGAAATGTCGTTCTTGGGGTGTGAAATGCAGTTTTGTGTAATTGAAAACAAAGGTTTTGTTTTATATAATATGATTGATAAAATTTATATAGGAGATGCTTATGATAAAAATAGCTGTTTGTGATGATAATCTGCTTTGTCTGAATCAAACAAAACAATCCATAGATAAATGGGCACAAGAAAAGAATTTGCCTGTAACAGTTTTTTCATTTGATAACGGAGATGTATTCCTTGACCGTTACAGAATAGGAAAGATAGATATTGTTCTTATGGATATTATGATGCCCATTCTAGACGGGATGGAAACGGCACGAGAGATTCGAAAAAATGATTCTGCGGTTAAGATTATTTTCCTCACATCCTCGCCAGAATTTGCTGTTGAGTCCTATGATGTTAAGGCATCCGGATATCTGCTGAAACCGTTTAAATACGATAAACTTTGTAATGTTCTTAATGACTGTGTCCAATCATTAAGGAAAGAGCCGGACAATATTGCTGTCAGAACAGTCTTAGGCTATCAAAAGATATATCTTAATAACATAGAATGTATAGAAGCCCAGAATAAAAAAGTGGTGTTCACTCTCAATGATGGGAGCAGTAGGGAGGCTTTAGACACTATTTCCAACTATGCTGAAACACTGACACTTGAAAAAGGCTTCTTCAAATGTCATCGCAGTTATATAGTTTATATGCCTAATGTAGATCACTTCAATTCCTTGGAAATAAAGACAAAATCCGGCATTAGTGTTCCTATTGCACGAGGATACAGTAAAACCTTTAAAGAAGCTTATTTTGCGTATATATTTAAGAAAGAAGGGGATGAAAATGCTTGATATGGTTGTGGAAATTTTTCGCTATTTACTGACACTTTTATTTGGTGTTTTTGTATCGGCTTCCTTTTTAGGGGTTCGAGTAACAAAGAAAAATATCATGATTCTAAGTGGCTTTTCGATTTTAGCTTTTGGTCTGCAGGGACTTTTGTTTTTTACAAAAAGCAGCTCGATTATTTTTATGATTTACCCTTTAATTACACATATGCCCCTTTTGTTGCTTATGATTATTGTTTTTAATAAGAAACTGATTCCTTCTATCATTGCTGTTACTACTGCTTACCTCTGTTGCCAAATATGTAACTGGGTTTCCATTATCCCTGCTTCTTTTGAGGCACCTGTTTGGGTAGTAAATGGTACATATAGTATGGCATTAATTTTAACTTTTTTACTGATAATTAGATTTGTCTCAGCACCTGTTTCAAGCCTGCTTACAAAACCCACCCGGTCCCTAATTTCATTTTGTATCATACCCGTTTTCTATTATGTTTTTGATTATACTTCCACCGTTTATACCAAGCTTTTATATATTGGTAACCGTGTTGTAGTCGAATTTGCTCCATTTCTTTTATGTATTTGCTATCTTGTATTCTGTGTAGTCTATTTTAAGCAATATGAGGAAAAGCAAGAAATCGAAAACCGTAGCCGCCTTATGAAAATCAAGCAGGAACAATCAGCCAAAGAAATTGAAACCATAAAACGAAGTGAAAGATCCATATCCCTACTTCGCCACGATATGCGCCATTTTTTGAATACTATTTCCGATTTTATTGAAAATGGTGAATTGGAAAAGGCCCAAAAGTACATTCACAGTATTATTGTCACGGCAGATAAAACGGTAAATAAACGTTATTGTAGCAACAACACAGTCAATATGATTCTTTCATCTTATGAGAATGTTATAAATGAAAAAGGCATTGATTTCCAATATACTCTATGTATTCCGAAAGAA
>JAQVYH010000169.1 GCA_029004515.1 Eubacteriales bacterium
CATGATATCAAAAAAAAGGTTAAGGAAAGCATCGACCAAAATAAAAAGGACTATTATATTCGTGAACAGATGAAGGTTATCCAAAAGGAACTTTCAATCAATGGAGAAAGAGAAGATATAGTTGAATATAAAAAGAAAGTAACAGAGCTTGGACTTCCACAGCAGTCTCAAGAGAAGCTTATGAAGGAGATTAATCACCTTGCAAAGCTTGGGTCTATGAGTCAAGAAAGCGGAGTAATATCTGCTTATCTTGATACAGTCCTTGACCTTCCGTGGAATAGTAAGACTCCAGACAGAATTGACCTTAAAAAAGCCGAGAAGATTTTAGAGGCTGACCATTATGGTCTTAAGCGAGTTAAAGAAAGAATCCTTGAACAGTTAGCGGTTATAAAGCTTACTAAGAGCATCAAGGGACCAATCATCTGTCTTGTTGGACCTCCCGGAGTTGGTAAAACTTCTGTTGCTACATCAATTGCCCGTGCTATGGGAAGGAATTTTGCAAGAATTTCAATGGGCGGTGTAAGAGATGAAGCGGAGATTAGGGGACATAGAAAGACCTATGTAGGAGCTATGCCTGGCAGAATTATTCATGCATATATACAGGCAAAGAGTAACAATCCTCTTATTCTCCTGGATGAGATTGACAAGATATCAGGTGATTATAAAGGGGACCCAGCCGCTGCACTGCTTGAAGTTCTTGATAGTGCACAAAATAACGCTTTTAGTGATCATTATATAGATATTCCATTTGATTTATCAAATACATTATTTATCGCAACAGCTAACACAGTTGATTCAATCCATCCTGCCCTTTATGACAGAATGGAGATTATCAATCTTAGTGGATATACTGATGACGAAAAGATTAACATTGCCGAAAGGCATCTTATTCCAAATCAGCTCCAGAATCACGGACTTAAAAAAGCATCACTTACGATTGGAAAAGGCGTAATAGACGATATTATAGAACACTATACAAAAGAAGCAGGCGTAAGAACTCTGGATAGGGAAATTGCTTCAATTTGCAGAAAGGCTGCAACCAGGATTGCAAGTGGTAGTGCAAAGACAGTTAAGGTTAAAAGTGGGAATCTTCATGAATTTCTCGGAAAGAGAAAGTTTTTCCGTTATATGAACCTCGACACTGACCGTGTTGGTATCTCAACTGGTCTTGCTTGGACAGCATATGGCGGAGATACTTTAGATATTGAGATAAATGTTCTTAAAGGTAAGGGAAATCTTGACCTTACAGGTAACCTTGGAGAAGTTATGAAGGAATCTGTCACAGCAGCTCTTAGCTACGTTAAGGCGAATGCAGACAGGCTTGGAGTAGATGCAGAGGTTCTTTCAAGTTCTGATATTCATCTTCATATTCCTGAAGGCGCAGTTCCAAAGGATGGACCATCAGCCGGTATAACTATTGCAACTGCATTGGTGTCTGCTCTGACGGGCAATCCCACATCAAGGGAAGTTGCAATGACAGGTGAGATTACGATTCGCGGTAGAGTTCTTGCAATTGGTGGGCTTAAGGAAAAGTCGATGGCTGCTTATCGCAGTGGAGTTAAGACTATAATTATCCCGGAGGAGAATGTTAAAGATTTAGACGAAGTCCCACAGGTTGTTAAAGATACAATTAAGTTTATTCCATGCAGTAGAATCGAACAGGTTCTGGAAATAGCACTTGAAAGGCCTGTTTGTATAGATAATATTAATATAGTTGAATGTATAGGCCAAAAGGAAGAGAGGGGAGTTGTGCAATGAATCTGAACAATGTAACTATGGACTTATCAGCAGTTTCAAAGAAGCAATATCCTGATACATCAATGCCTGAGTTCGCAATGGCAGGCCGTTCTAATGTTGGTAAGTCATCCCTTATTAATAGAGTTCTCAACAGAAGAAAATTTGCCCGTGTAAGTCAGACTCCCGGCAAAACTGCAACAATCAATTTTTACAATATTGATGATAAAATCCATCTTGTTGATCTTCCTGGCTATGGATATGCAAAGGTATCTGATAAGGAAAGACTCAAGTGGGCAAATATGATTGATGAATATCTCTCAGAAAGAGAGCAGCTAGTGGCTGTTATTCTTCTTGTTGACTTAAGGCATAAGCCTACAGATGATGATGTAACTATGATGAATTGGATCAAAGGTAATGGGTTTTCGCCAATTGTTATTGGTACAAAATATGACAAGCTTAAGCCATCTCAAAGAGAGGCTTCATTAGAGCTTGTAAGGGCTACACTTGGACTTACAGATGCGGATGTATTCATTCCATTCTCAGCTGTAACAGGCTATGGTCGTGACGAAATTATAGAAATTCTTGAGGAGGCATGTGATTATGCTGAAAGCACCAAGAGGGACTAAGGATATTATACCTGCAGAGGTACATAAATGGCAATATATAGAAAATATTATACACGAGGTTTCATCAACATTCGGATACAAGGAAACTAGAGTTCCTGTTTTTGAACATACTGAGGTTTTTGCGCGTGGGGTTGGTGATACTACCGATGTTGTTCAAAAGGAAATGTATACCTTTGATGATAGAGGTGGCAGAAGTATCACTCTTCGTCCTGAGGGAACGGCAGGTGTGGTTAGAAGTTATCTCGAAAATAATCTTTATGCTCTTCCACAACCTATTAAGATGTTCTATATTACATCTTGCTACAGATACGAAAAGCCACAGGCAGGCAGACTCAGAGAGTTCCATCAGTATGGTGTTGAGATTCTTGGTTCAAGGGAGCCTGCTGTTGATGCGGAAATCATTTCTACTGCTGTAGAGATTTTAAACAGACTAGGTATTGGTAATATAACACTTAACATAAACAGTGTAGGTTGCCCTACCTGTCGTGGTGAATATAATAGAAAGCTTCGTGCTTACTTTGAGGGACAGGATTTATGTGAGACCTGCATGGATAGACTTGAAAAGAATCCTATGCGTATTCTTGATTGCAAATCACCTCATTGTCACGAAATCGGTGTAGAAGCCCCAAAGATTGCAGATAACCTTTGTGACGATTGCAGTGAGCATTTTGAAAAGGTAAAGGCACAACTTGACACTATGGGAATTCAGTATAAAATTGATAAGGGCATCGTAAGAGGTCTTGATTATTATACTAAGACAGTTTTTGAATTCGTTTCTGACAACATCGGTGCACAGGGTACAGTTTGTGGCGGTGGCAGATATGACGGACTTGTTGAGGAGCTTGGTGGCAAGCCTACTCCGGGTATGGGGTTTGGTCTTGGACTTGAAAGAGCGCTTATGGTGATGGAAAACTGTGGTGTCGAAATACCTGAGGATAATGGTCCTGATGTGTATATCGCATCTATCGGTGAAGGGGCAGAGATTTTCGTTTCATCACTTGTAAATGACCTAAGGAAACAGGGTATAAAAGCAGAGCGTGACCTTTTAGCTAGAAGTGTAAAGGCGCAGATGAAGTTTGCAGACAAGCTTGGCGCTTCATATACAACTGTAATTGGTGACGATGAAATAAAAGAGGGGAAAGTTAATCTTAAAAATATGTCGGATGGCTCATCTGTGAATATCGGAATCTCACA
>JAQVYH010000170.1 GCA_029004515.1 Eubacteriales bacterium
ATTTCTTTTTCATATTCTTGGATATGTCTGTATTCTCGTGGCATAAAAAATCCCCCTATGGTAGTTTCTTTTATTCTACCATAAGGGGTCTGTTTTTTCTATTGTCCGTTTTTACTGGACTTGTTCACTCAGGCAGTGTGCTTTTTATTTTTATTAATGTTATTTTAATAAATTATTCTTATAATGTAATAAGAATTGGAGGTGATAGGGTGAAATTCAGGCATGAATACAAGCATAGAATTAATTATCTTGATGTGATGCAACTAAAAAATAGACTTGGTATTATATGTCCACATGATTCCCACTGCACCGCTGACGGAACATATATTGTAAGGAGTTTATATTTCGACAACTATATGGATAAAGCCTTAAAAGAAAAGGTTGATGGAGTTAATAAGAGAGAAAAGTTTCGCATCAGGTATTATGGAGATGATACATCTTTTATTAGACTTGAAAAGAAAAGTAAGATTAACGGAATGTGTCATAAGGAGCATATAAGAATTACAAAGGAAGAGTGTGAAATGATAATAGGCGGTGATATAGACTTTCTTATTAAAAGTGATGATAACCTAAAAAGAGAGCTGTATGCAAAGATGAAATATCAGCTTCTTCGTCCTAAACTAATCATTGCATATAGGCGTGAATGTTTTGTTTATCCACCGGGCAATGTACGAATAACTCTTGATAGTGAAATTAGCGGTAGCAGTAATGTGTTCGAGTTCTTGAATCCGCAGCTAAAATACACACAGTATTGCACAGACACTATTCTAGAGGTTAAATGGGACGAGTATATTCCGGATATTATCTCGTCGGCAGTACAATCCTGTGATCGCAAAGCAGGAGCTTTTTCCAAATATGAGGCAGTAAGGTTTTAATAAAGAATGAAAGGGAGTTAATTTAATGACTTTTAATGATATTTTCAAATAAAGCTTTTTATCTAATATTCAATCAATTTCAGCAATCGACGTCATTATAGCAATGGGGCTCAGCTTTGCAATTGGACTTTTTATTTATGCAGTTTACAAAAAGACCTATTCAGGGGTTATGTACTCTAATGCCTTTGGAGTATCTCTTATTTCAATGTCGATGATTACAAGTCTTGTAATTATTGCGGTTACATCTAATGTTGTGTTGTCACTTGGTATGGTTGGTGCTCTTTCTATCGTTCGTTTTAGGACAGCTATCAAAGAGCCTATGGATATTGCTTTTCTTTTCTGGGCAATAGCTGTTGGTATTGTTCTTGGTGCAGGGCTTATTCCACTTGCAATTATTGGCTCGGTAATCATCGGTGTTATTATTATTCTTTTCTCAACAAGAAAGATTGGTGATACTCCATATATCCTTGTTGTAAGCTGTGATGGACAGAATGCCGAAAAGCAGGCAGGCGCGCTTATTTATAATAATGCAAAAAAGAGTGTTTTAAAATCTAAAACTGTAAATAGCAGTGGTGTTGAGTTTACCTATGAGGTAAGAGTGAAAAATGATACAGATTTTGTTAATTCAATATCTGAAGTAACAGGCGTTAATAATGTGGTTTTGGTAACGTATAACGGCGAATATATGTCCTGATTTATATGCAAATACCATTGTGAAAGGAGAATGCATATGATTTCCAATAAACATATTACAAAGATTGCAATTGTGCTTATGTCGCTTGTACTTGTTATCACTATTGCCCTTATAGCTTTTGGTGATAAACTGTCGTTGCACATAGGCAGTCAGTCTCTTGCGATGGAATATGAGGACAAAATATTCGATACGAGTAGTATCGCCAATATAGATATTAAGATGAATAGTGACGACTGGCAACAGATGTTGGATGATGCAATGAGTGAGCAGTATTATCAATGTGATGTTGTGATTAATGGCGAAACTTTTTATGGCGTTGGTATAAGGCCAAAGGGTAATACAAGTCTTTCTGCTATTGCAAGTGACCCAGATAATGATCGATACAGCTTTAAATTGGATTTTGACCAATTTGCCGATGGACAAAGCTATTATGGACTTGATAAGCTGGTGCTTAATAACAACTATGCTGATACTACCAATATGAAAGAAGCTATTATCTATGATATGTATCAAAGCATAGACGCTGATGCCCCATTATATAATTATGCAAAGATCAATCTTAATGGTGATTATTGGGGAGTATACCTTGCTCTTGAAGGTATAGAGGAGAGCTTTATGCTTCGAGAATATGGTATGAATCATGGTGAGATGTATAAACCTGATGGTATGGATATGGGCGAAAAGCTTGGTGGAGATATGCCACAAAGAGAAAATATGCCACAAAGAGAAAATATGCCACAAATGGGTCAGATGCCCCAAGGCGAATCACCACAACCTCCTGATGAGAACTTCCAACCTCCTGAAATGAATAAAGATGGATTTGGCCAAAAAGGTGGTATGGGCAGTATCGGTGGAGGAAATCTTAATTATATCGATGATAACCTCGATAGCTACTCTACAATTTGGAATGGTGAAGTAACCAAAACTGACGATGCAGACCATCAAAGAGTTGTTACAGCCTTGAAAAATATCAGTGAGAAAACAGACTTGGAAAACCACCTTGATATTGATAATATAGTTAAATACATGGCAGTTCACAACTTCTCAGTGAATGAGGACAGTTTAAGCGGTAGCATGGCACATAATTATTATTTATATGAACATGACGGAGTTCTTAATATACTGCCTTGGGATTATAATCTCTCTTTTGGTGGTATGAATGGTAGGAGCAATGCATCATCTGTTGTTAATGACCCAATAGATGGTGCATATGGCTCAACTGAATTTTTCGATGGCATACTCTATAATGATAAATATAACAAAGCCTATCATCAGGCATATGAAAAGCTGATTGCAGAATACTTTGACAGTGGTAGATTTGATAAGACATATAATAGAATCAGGGATCAGATTGACAGCCTGGTGAAAAGTGACCCTAACAGTATGTATAGCTATGATGAATATACAAAAGCGGCTGATATGCTATATGATACAATTGCTTTAAGAGCCAAGAGTGTAAAAGGTCAGCTTAAAGGGGAGATTCCATCTACCGATGATGGCCAGAAGGAAAAAACTGATTCTTTGATTGATGCATCTTCTGTTGACTTAAGTGTTATGGGTAGCTTTATGGGTGGCGGCAGAGAAAGGGAAGACAGACAACAACCATTACAGGATAATCAGTCAAAGGCGACGGAGAACAAGGAAACAACAAACAGTAGCTTTGTTAACCCACAACAAATGGGAAATGACCAAAGACCATTCCCTATGGATTTTCAAGGTAATAAGCAGGCAAGTCAGGAAAACTTTTTTGAGCAATATTTTGAAATTATAATTTCCCTTGCCATTCTTTTATTGGGTTTTATATTTATCACTCTTTACAAGAGAAAAAGCTTTTTGCGATAAAAAATATTTGCTAAATGATAAAAATATGATACAATTACTGTATCGAAGGTAGGTGGATAAAGTGCGACTTCTGATAGCAGAGGATGAAAGAAATTTAAACAGA
>JAQVYH010000171.1 GCA_029004515.1 Eubacteriales bacterium
CGACTTCCATATTTATCTACATAAAAGGTGTCAAACGGAATGTTTAATGCGTATAACAGAACCTGACCATTTTGAAACAAGTAGAAAACAATTAGAAATACAGCATAACTTGAGAAAAATGTTCCAGCTTTCTTACCTAATATACAAAAATAATAGATAAAGATGAACAATTGTGTAATTGCCGCAGAGCTAACTGATGTTTCATTTGCGGGAGCATTAGAAAATAGACTATAGAAAATAATTCCACAAAGGAGTAATGATATTTCTAAACTAAGATGCTTATAATAGGTCATGTTCATTTTTTAATTTACTCATTACCAACTCAATAATAGGAGCCATATCAAAATATTTGTAAAGCCCTAATCTGCCACCAAAAATTACATTTTTCTCTTGTTTCGCCAGTTCACGATATTTCTCGACAATTGTATTGTTACGTTCGTCATTGACTGGGTAATATGGTTCCATTCCCTCGGTATACTCAGTAGAGTACTCTTCACTAACTACAGTTTTAGGATTGTCGTATACATCTTGCCCAAACATCTCAAAATGCTTATGTTCTATAACACGAGTGTAAGGTTCATTGTGTGAAGTGTAATTCACAACAGCATTACCCTGATAATTAGCAGTGTCTTCTATCCTTGTCTTGAAAGTAACGGTACGCCAATCAAGTTTACCAAATGTGTAATCAAAATACTCATCAATAGCACCTGTGTACACTAATTTATCTGCATACTTTCTCCATTCATGATATTCAGAATTAAAGAAATCAACATCAGTTTTACATTCTATATCTTCAAGTAATCCATCAATCAGCTTATTGTATCCACCGATAGGAATACCTTGATATTTGTCATTAAAGTAATTATTGTCGAACACCATACGTACAGGCAGACGTTTGATGATAAATGCTGGCAAATCTTTACACTTACGTCCCCATTGCTTTTCAGTATATTCTTTTATTAACTTTTCGAATACATCTTTTCCCACTAAGGTCAGTGCCTGTTCCTCCAAATTCTGTGGTTCTCTACCTTTAAGAGCTGCAACAGCCTCTGCCTTTTGTTCATCAATCTTCTGTTGCGCTTCTTCTGGAGTCGTCACACCCCACATCTGATAAAAAGTATTCATATTAAAAGGCAGATTAAACAACTTGCCCTTATAGTTTGCCACAGGGCAATTTGTATAGCGGTTGAATGGAACAATAGAATTTACAAAGTCCCACACCTCTTTGTTGTTTGTATGGAAAATATGGGCACCATATTTATGCACATTTATACCCTCTATTTCCTCACAATAAACATTACCACCTAAGTGTTTACGCTTGTCTATTACTAAACACTTTTTTCCTGCTTGTTTTGCTTTATAAGCAAACATAGCTCCATAAAGCCCAGAGCCTACAATTAAATAATCGTATTTCATTGTTTGTTTCGTTGTATTATTAGTACGTAAGCAATCAATTGTTTCCACCCCCTTATAAACAGGGGCTGGAGAACCATTGATTATTTTTGTTTTAACTTTTGTTTGTTTGAATTTACCATGCAACAGCACTGGAGTGAAGCTTTTCGTAGTCCTTCTCATCCTCTATAAGACTGCTGAATACATAAGTGAAAACTCCTTCACTTTGAGACCTACATTCTTGCATGTCTCAATGACCGTATGGTATTTCAAGGCAAGCATTACGTTTCTTGACAACCTTGTCGTATGCACACTGATGCCTATCCTTTGACTTCTGCAACGACGCTATCGTAGCGTTCTGCGAACTTATCGTCTGACGAAGAAAGCGTACCAATCGTAAGCTTAAGGCTATTTATCATAGACTTAAGCTCCTTTATCGTATTTATAAAGTCTTGCCTTTCCATATCAGTCTGTGGCTTATAAAGTTCTATTATCCTTTTGAAATCTTCACAGCTTACCATAATCGTATTTTTATGTGTTGCAGTGCAAAGGTAACTTGGTTCATGTAAAATGCCTCGGAAGCAATTGAGTGCTTACGAATTATCCAGGAATTTACCACGAATTGAATTTGTAAGTAATTCATGGGCAATTTATGGAATTTCGTGTTTCATTAATTGTTGTAATAACGAGCGTACCATTCAGCAAATCTGCGAAGACCTTCTCTTAGACTTGTGTTTGGCTTGAAACCAAAATCTTGCTCTAATGGGGTTGTATCTGCATAAGTTACGGGAACATCACCAGGTTGCATAGGTACAAGTTCCTTATGTGCTTCAAAGTCATAGTCTGTTGGAAGAACTCCTGCACGTACAAGTTCTTCTTGAAGGATGGTTACGAAGTCAAGAAGATTTTCTGGAGAGTTATTTCCAATGTTATATACTTTGTACGGAGGAATAGGAAGACCGTCCTCACCATTCTGCTTCTCTGGAGCGTGCTGTATAATACGAACTACACCTTCTACGATGTCATCTACGAAAGTGAAGTCGCGTTTGCAATTGCCATAGTTAAAGATCTTGATTATCTCACCTTTAACAAGTTTGTTGGTGAAACCGAAGTATGCCATATCGGGACGACCTGCAGGACCATAAACTGTAAAGAAACGCAAGCCAGTAGAAGGAATGTTGTATAGCTTGCTGTAGGCATGAGCCATCAACTCGTTGCTCTTCTTGGTAGCGGCATAAAGAGATACAGGGTTGTCAACCTTGTCGTCAGTTGAATACGGAACTTTCTTGTTGCTGCCGTAAACAGATGAAGATGAAGCATACACAAGATGCTCTACTTCATGATTACGACAAGCTTCAAGTATGTTGTAGAAACCGATAAGATTGCTCTGGATATAAGCATCGGGATTAGTAATACTATATCGTACACCAGCCTGGGCTGCGAGATTTACAACCACGGAAATGTTATTTTCAGTGAAGATTTTCTCAACAGCATATTTATCTGCAATTGAAGCATGAACAAAAGTCCAGTCCCGCCCCAACGCCTCAATTTCTTTTAAACGTTCGTACTTGATGTTGATATCATAATAGTCAGTGATGGAATCAATCCCAATCACTTTGATGTTCTGCACGTCATAGAAAAGACGTTTCACAAGGTTGCTGCCAATAAAGCCAGCAGCACCTGTTACAAGAACCGTCTTGCCTTCTAATGTTACATTATATTCTACCATCTCTTAGTCTCTTCTAAATATATCTCGTGTATATACTTTATCTTCTACATTCTTTAGACAGTCATCAAAGCGATTGGCAATAATTGCTTTGCTCTGTTTCTTGAACTCATCAAGATTATTAACGACCTTGCTGCCAAAGAAAGTGGTTCCGTCTTCAAGTGTTGGCTCATAAATAATCACCTCTGCACCCTTTGCTTTTATGCGTTTCATAATGCCTTGAATGGCTGACTGACGAAAGTTATCCGAACTTGACTTCATCGTCAGACGATAAACACCAATAATACAACTTTGTTCTTTATCTACATCCCATTGTCCGTTGTCTGCATAAT
>JAQVYH010000172.1 GCA_029004515.1 Eubacteriales bacterium
CTTTGCTTTGTCTACTGGATAAACAATATTTCACATTATCACTCCTTTATAATTATATTATAACATTAATTTTAGCATTTGTCAACTAAAATTACTCAACTGCTTTTTCATTTGGGACCACGATCCTTGTGACCCTGGCCGGCCGAAGCAGCCAATGCGTAAAAAAACCTACAATATACAAAAAAAGCCCCAAGATAAAAATCTTGGGGCTTTTACGATTATTATGTTACGCCTGAGCCAACTTTTCCCATTTAAATCCATAGGCAGTTTTTTTTCTTCCACTACACACCGCAGAGATTTGACTTCCGCCATTTTTTGAATCTTTTCCCAATGCTCTTGCTGCGTTAGCTGCTGAGTCATATTCTGCAATAATATCTCCATTTAAAGAAAGCTGACGAACTTTAACCTTCCAACTTTTAATTACTTTATTATCATTAAAAGTTTTATTATCTCCTACATATTGCCAGTAATATCCGCAAGAAGTTTCACTTTCTCCATTGGCAGCTTTTTTAATTGCATTTAATGTAACTCCCATACTTTCAGCCGCCTCGCTTAAACTTAAATATGTATTTACTACCCTCTTAGTTTTTATATCTATTTTTTCTACTGGTTTTGCTTGCTGACATTCAGACTTATTAATCCCATATATTCGTAAAATATTCCGGATAGTATTCACATGACAACCAACATTATTTGCAGTTTTATTCATGCTTTGAGTTTGTAAGTAGTCTTGATAGATATCTTCTATATTATAATAAAATCCTTTTCCACCACGAGTTAAGTTATATCCATTTTCAAAACTATTATAATATTTTATCCAATATATTTCTCTTTCATTTAAAACATCTGTTGGACATTCTTCTATTACTTCAAATTTAAAATTATCTATCCCATATTGTTCAATCATTTTGTGGATTAAAGATGGTTTATTAAGAAATTGATGTTCCTCCCATCTTTGTTCAATATGTATTGATTGTCCTACATATTTTTCACCTGTTAGTAAATTAGTAATCAAATAAATTCCTGTCATATATAGAAACATCTCCCTTCAATTATATTTCAAATTGAAGGGAGATGTATTATCTATTTTTGACCGTAAAGTTCAATTATACAGTCAATTTACGATATCCCTGAACCTTGCGAGCCTTAGAGCCCTCGCCACCACCAACAGTAATCTCCTGCTTCTCAGCGAGACCATTCTTAACCAGTTGGGTCAAACGATAAGTGCATTTCGCCACAGTGGCATCCTCGTTAGCGACATTAGCCGCGATAGTAGCAATAGGCTGGAACTCGTCAGTGGTCATGACAGCCATCACCGCGTCAGTAAGGGCATCGCCCTCGGAAGCCTTAGAAGCAGCGCGCTCCTTAGCCTTTGCTGCCTTCTTGTCAAGCAGCTCGATCTCGTTCATGCAGAACTCTTTAACAACCTCGGGAGCAAACTTGCAAGACCCAGTCTCCATGGCCTCCGCAATAGCCTCATACATCGCTCTCTTAGTAGTCTTTTCCATAAATCGCACCTTTACCTTTCTAAAATAATTTTTTGAAGTTTGTTTTCTTTACCTTACATATATATTATACAATAATTTTTTTGAAAAATCAACTTGTGGCCCTTTTCGGCTTAGAAGTTGGCGGTGAACCAAGCTCTATCGTTCTCGCTACAGGTATCAAATTTTTCTAAGCCGGCTTCTGTACATTCCTCATACAAAACATATTTTGTAGGGGCCCAGTACAAGTGTTCGCTTACGAGGATATATGGTTTACCAAACATCTTTTGGAAATCATCAGACTCTATTAAGTCTGAATTTACTTGAATATTTGGAGCATTTTTGCTTACTTTATCTTTAGCTGATGCCAAATAAATTGGAGTCATGTTATGATAAGGCATTATTTCACCTGTGAGAGCACATTCACAACAATGCTCATCATAGCAATCGCGACAGACAATTTCTCCGCCCTCAAGGACTACACGATAATCTCCGCTGCAACGATTGCCGCAACAGTCACATCTCTCACTTTCATCACATTCATCGCATATGAGCATATTGTCATCGTGGCTGTACTTAATGAGGTCGCCGCAGAACATGCATTCCGTTGGCCCAGAATAGCAGATTTCTGTGTATTCTTCAGCAGTTTTGCTGATATAGCATCTATGCTCATCTCTGAAGTCGTTGTACATACAGTTGGTATTAAAATCAAAGCGAACGCTATTATTAAGTTCTTTTACGAACACTTTGCGGTTTTGCTCGATGGTATAAATATCATCACAGTATTCTCCAAGACCTGCGTTCTGAGCCAAATTTTTGAGCCAGCCAATACACTCATCAACAAGACCGTCGTTGTGATACGGGTACCCAAGAATACCAACAATCACATCTTTTGTGACAACGAACAGCTCACGCCATTTCTTACTATTCCACTGAATCCCACTTACGTCGAAGTCGTGCTCACTTTTAAGATAAGCAACAACAACGCAAGGGGAGTTCATCATTTCAACTGTGCCCATACGATAGTCTCCATTTTGTTCCCAGCTCATACATGAGTCCCAGCCGCAATCATTATCACTCATAGTGATATAGTCCAAAGGATGAATAGAGAGACAAAGTTCACCAGTCAAATTTCTCTGATTAAGAACCATAGAATGAGCAATGCGGAATTCTTCGAATCGGGGGAGATTGTAGGCTGCCGCAATCTTGCTCAACTGCTTCATTATCTTGCATCCATGGATTATCTTGAGTGCCTTGCCATTAGGAAGAGGAAGCTCGAAAGTCTCGCCATCATAGTAATTCTTTACGATGTTCTTGGTGTTAATTAACTGTCTGAACTTATCGCTAATAAACGAATCCCAGATGTTGCTATACATCAATTCATGAGCCGCGCTCATGAACTTACTTTCGGGGCAGCCCCATCCACATACAGCGCTGTCCAATTCTTCCATCATCATTTCTGTAGTTTTGGTAACAGAAACATGTTTAGAGAGAATCAGTTCTCCATTGAAAAGCTTGGCGAGATAGTGGTCTTTCTGTTCATTCCACACTCTCAGGATATGGGGCATATTCAGTTCACCTGAATAAAAGTCAGCGTCGCAATTATAATCAGAAGCTGCCCCATAACTACGAATACGCTGTGCAATAGCATCAATTTCTTCGCTTGAAAGTTTTTCATATAACATTTTACCACTTCTCCTTTTCTTACCTTATATATATATTATAACATTATTTTTTATAAAAATCAAAGGAAGCTCTGAAGCTCTAAAACCTCAGAGCTTCCTTTGGAGAGAAGTGCTACTTCTTTGCGCCCATCATCATCATGAGGGGGAGCATATTATCGCTGGAGCCATCCTTATCCTTCATGAGGAAGTACATCATCATAGGATTGCTGAACATATCAGAGCCGGAGCCACCAGTCCCCTGCGTCATCATAAACATGAGCATGGGATCGAAGTCCTCGCC
>JAQVYH010000173.1 GCA_029004515.1 Eubacteriales bacterium
AATGCTTCCGATTCAAATGTGCGGTGCAATTGTTACAGCCATACCTTGTTTGTTGTTATATTATTTTTGTCAACGTTATTTTGTGGGGGAATGACTGTTAGCAAAGGCGTAGATAAGTAATGGCTATTTCAGTTAAAAATATATGGCGTTAAACGCACGGAGGTCGTAGATGGAAAACAATCAGTATTTATATAATAATCCATTAAGTCGCATGCCGACAGAAAGGCAGAAGTTTTTTATAGCAATTGACCATGGGCTTTCTTTTCCAGAAATGTTAGGGCTAGAACGTCCGTTTGATATTTTAAAGTTAGTTGCAGATAATAAAGATGTCGATGGAGTTATTGCATCCCTTGGTGCTTATCGTCAAGCGGAGAAACTAGATATTAATTTAGAGGATAAAACGAAATTGCTTTTGGTTGACTATGCAACAGTGCAGGAACAATCAAATAGGGCTGTGCTTACCCAGAGAAAGATGATAGTAAAGCCAGAGGAAACTCAAATCGTAAATCCTCAGGGATTTAAAATGTTCTTAAATATTTACGAAGATTCTAAAGACCTTTATCAAAATTGTCGTGATCTAGAACGCTTTGCTGTTTATGGTGCACAACATGGAATTGCTACATTAGCAGAAATTATGTTTTATGGAAATAGAGCCTTTGAAAATCCCGAAACGCAGGCTTCCGAGCTTATCAGAGGTTGTCGCATTGCGATGGAGCTTGGGGCAGATGCTCTTAAAATACCGTATATATCCGACTTATCTGTTGTGAATCAAATTGCGGATACGTTAAAGTTGCCGATATATCTACTCGGTGGAAATAAACAAACAGATTATAACAAATTTTTAACACAACTAAAAGCTATATGTGAGTGCAAAGCAGATGGATTTATGTTTGGGCGTAATATATGGCAATCAGATGACATACAGCATACTGTTAATGATATTGTACGCATTCTACATAACGGTAGCGTTTAAAAGGAGAATTTAATATGAAATTTGTAACTAAAGAGCTAATTGAAAATGTGAAGTTGTTGCCGTCTACGGCATATCAAAAAAGGCAGAGGGATATTAACTACTTAATGGAGTTAACCACAGATAATCTACTCTTTTCCTATTATACTGAAGCAGGATTAAATGGACGCCTAAACTATAAACTCACAAATGTACATTGGGGTTGGGACGGTCCGTTATGCCAAATTCGTGGAGCGTTTACCGGACACTGGTTGAGTGCGGCTGCACGTATTTTTCAAGAAACCGGTGATATGTGTATAAAATCTAAAGCGGATTATATCGTGAGCGAGATAGCACGCTGTCAAGAGGCAAATGGCGGTGAATGGGCATTTTCAATTCCAGAAAAATATTTGTTCGGTATAAAAAACGGGCAACATTTTTGGGCACCACAATATGTTTGTCACAAGACAATGATGGGGCTACTGGATATGTATGAATTTGCTGGAAACGAATTAGCACTAGAAATTATTTGCCGTAGTGCAGACTGGTTTACTCGTTTCACTGACGGTATTAGTCGCGATACTATGGATATGATGATGGACATTGAAGAAACCGGCGGCCTTATGGAACTGTGGGCGGATTTATATGCTATTACAAAGGACCCGCAACATCTAGAACTAATGCGTAGATATGAGAGACCCAAGTTAATAGAACCGTTATTTAATGGAAAAGATGTTCTAACTAATATCCATGCCAACACAACAATTCCTGAAATTCATGGCTGTGCACGCGCATATGAGGTGACTGGTGAGGATCGATATCGCCAAATTGTACAAAATTATTGGGATTTTGCTGTAACCAAGCGAGGAACCTACGCAACAGGCGGACAAACAAATGGTGAGGTTTGGACATCTATGCAAAGACAGTCAGCTCGTCTGAGCGAACTTAATCAAGAGCATTGTACAGTGTACAATATGATTCGTTTAGCTAATTATTTGTTCCGTTGGACAGGTGATGTGAAATATCTGGACTATATAGAACAAAATATTGAAAACGGATTATTTGCTCAGGGATTTTGGGAAGCACGCTGTCAAGATACAGCCTGTGATCCAGCGATTCCTGATACAGGCCTTGTTGCATACTTTCTCCCATTAGCAGGGGGATCTCAAAAGAAATGGGGCTCTAAAACAGAAGATTTCTGGTGTTGTCACTGTACTTTGGTTCAAGCAAATGCGAGATATAGAGAGTTTATTTATTATCAATCGGAGCAGGTGTTAACAGTAGCGCAGTATATGCCGTCTACTTTAAAGTCGGAATTTAACGGAGTACCAGTTACTATCACACAAATGGAGTCGGATTTGGGTGGCGATTGCATCGCTATTCATGATATCTCCATGGAAATAAAAGAGCGTCCTGCTTATAATCAAATGACTTTCTCGGTTGCTGCTGAAAAACCAGTTCGTTACACAATAAAATTCAGAATGCCATGGTGGCTTAAAGGGAAAATGGAAATCACAGTGAATGGTGCACAAGTTCCTTATATAGAAAAAGATGGATTTGCTCTTCTAGAACAAGAGTGGAACCATGACATTATTGATATTAAATTGCCTAAGGGTATTACTTGTTGGCCATTAGCAGATGAAAAAGACACCGTGGCCTTCTTAGATGGACCTGTACTTTTAGCAGGTCTAGTAGCCGAAGAGAGAATTCTTTATGGCGATATAAATGATCCAACATCCATGCTTCATCCACATCATGAACGTCAGTGGACACAGTGGATGCCAACATACAAAACAGTAAATCAAGATTTTGGATTTTACTTTAAACCTATTAAGGATATTGGGAAAGAGTTTTATACAGTGTATTTCCCTGTTAGAAACAATAAGTAATATGTTGGTTTGGTGAAAGGAATGGTTATAAAATGGAAATAAACGCTCAAAATATTACGGATCTTTTTTGCTTTGTGGCAGATTCGGTAATGGAGAAAGAACAGTATTTATGTGAACTTGATTCAGTGGTTGGCGATGGGGATCATGGGATTACGATGACACGTGGATTTTCTGCCGCAAAAGCAGCACTGCTAACCTGTGATGGTGATATTTCCGTTAAATTTGAAGTAATGGGGAAAGCACTCATGGGTGAAATGGGCGGAGCAATTGGACCTATTTTTGGGACACTATTCCAAGCTTTCGCGAAGGAAACGGTTGGAAAAGAAACTTTAACAACTGCCGATTTCTCGAAAATGTTTGAGAATGGTCTTAAAATGATAAAAATTATTGCGGATGTAAAAGAGGGACAAAAAACTTTGTTAGATGCTTTGTCCCCTGCTACGCAGTCCTTGAATGAAAGCAAAGAACTTAATGATGAGTTGGTAGAAGCATTAAAAAAAGCAGCTGTTTGTGCAGAACAGGGTGCGGTAGAAACAACTAATATGGTTGCAAAAAAAGGAAGGGCACGGTTTCTTAAAGAGAAATCTATTGG
>JAQVYH010000174.1 GCA_029004515.1 Eubacteriales bacterium
GCTTGAAAACTATAAATATATTTTTACGGTGGATGCCACATTTAATAAGATGCTTGTATCCACACTGAAAACGACATTGCTTAATGTTCCTGTGGTTGTTATCTTCAGCTTTTTTCTTGCGAGTGTTCTAAATGGGAACTTTTTTGGCAGAAGTTTAGCTAGAACAATATTGTTCTTACCGCTTATTCTGTTTTCCAATATTGTGATGAGTCTTATGAGATCGGATGCAGTTTCCGCTAGTATAGCAGAAAAAAGCGGCGTAGTAACCGGAGAATTTTCCGGTGTATTTGCAGAACTCCTTAATAAAGCGCATATAAGCACTAGCGTTTCATCCATCCTCACTTCTTCAGTCGATAATATCGGCAATATCTTGGCAATGTCGGTTATACCCACTATTGTCATTTTGGCAGGGCTTCAATCCATTTCAGCATCCGTGTACGAGGCTTCTTACATGGAGGGCGCGACTCCATGGGAGGTGTTTTGGAAAATAAGCCTGCCTATTGTTAGTCCTATGATTTTGGTCTCTGTTATTTATTGCATTATTGATTCTTTTACAAGCGTATCAAACACTGTTATTTCTCGAGTAAGAAAAGAATGCTTTACCAATCTTTCTCTTGGTTTAGGAAGTGCAATGGCGTGGTCATATTTACTAATTGTTCTGTTGATTGTTGGTGCTTGTTATTTGGTTGCGAATAAATTTGTATCTTATTCTGATTAGAGAGAGGTGAATATAAGAATGCCAATTGAATGGGTATCTTATCTAAAAAAGCACGGAATTAATTTGCTTATTTCTATTGCTCGAGATGTATTGTTTTTATTGCTGGCGTTTGTTGTGTTATATCCGCTTTTCACAAAGATTTCGGCAGCTTTTATGAGTGTTGAGGATATTCACGATCTGTCGGTCAGATATATTCCAAAGCACATAACGCTTGACCATGTGATTGATGCATGGAATAATTTAAAGCTATCCACCTCGTATCTGCTTACGGTACAGTTTGTAACATTGATTGCGTTATTGCAGATGATTAGTGCCACATGGGTGGGATATGGACTGGCAAGATTTAAATTTAAACTTAAAAAGCCACTACTATTATCTGTCATTTTAGGCTTAGTGCTACCACCGGATTTACTCCTCATTCCTTTATATACACTTTTCCGAAACTTCCGATTATTTGGATTGATACCGCTGCTGAATAATGGGGAAGGAATTTCTTTAATTAACACACAGATTCCACTTATTGTGTTAGCGGTTACCTCAACAGGATTTCGTTGTGGCTTATATATTTTAATTATGCATCAGTACTTCAGAGGAATGCCAAAAGAGCTTGAGGAAGCGGCATATATTGATGGCGCCGATCCTATAAAGACTTTTTTCTCTGTGATTTTACCCGGTGCAAAGACCATGATGATTACAATATTTTTGTTTTCATTTGTTTGGACGTGGTTGGATAACGATTTTGTCCCGATATTTATGGGTGAGTCTAATATACTTGTCAATTTGGCGAGGAATTTAAATGGATTACATTCTGGTGGTGCGGCAGACGAAATAACCAGAAATCTAATTGCGTATGCGGGTATCTTATTTCTTGTGATTCCACTGTTGTTTCTATATTTGTTTACTCAACGTTTTTTTGTTCAGAGCGTTGAGCGAAGCGGTCTTGTGGGATAATTTTAAAAAGGGAGTATGAGTTATGAAAGTTAGAAGAATTGTTTCAGTACTGTTGGTTGCATGCATATTGTTTAGTTTCTCAGCCTGTAAGAAAGCAGGAAATGCCACTTCCGATGCATCACAAGAGAATAATACATCATGGGATGTTTCTGCCGTTTCCGATGAGTTAAATGCTAGTGATTTAGTAAGTACCGAAAGCGGTGCTAATGCTGTTGGCAGCAATAAAACCGGCGCTCCGGGAAATGTAGGTTCGACCTCGAATTCCAATATCAATACGGCGGACTTAAAAGCAAATCTGAATTTTAACGGTGCTACAATCACCATTTTAAGAGAATGGGGTGCCTATGAAAGAGGAAAAGCTACCGTATGGGACAATTGGCTTGACCGTGTGGCAGAGGTCGAAAAAAAGTATAATGTCAAAATTATTGAGAAAAAATGGTCAGTGACGCTAGCGCAAGAAGCCCTTAGTGGTTCAAAACCCGAAGGAAATTTATATCAAATCAGCAGCGGCGAGGTTTATAACTATATCAATGCAGGATATTTGGCGGATTACAACACAGCTATGAATGAAACTGGCATTGATATGACCTCTTCCATATACAACAATATTAATGTCCAGCTCAATAATATAAACGGAAAACAGTATACTGCGGGATATGGAGAAGCCCGCGTTCCTACTATGGTCATTTTTAACAAGTCAATAGTGGAGGGCCTTGGTTACGACATTTATTCGTTAATGGACAGCAAACAATGGACATGGGATAAAATGACCGAAATCGCCCAAAAAGCAACCAAGCGTGATGCTTCCGGTGCAGTTACACAATATGGACTTGGCATTAATACAGATACGGTAGCGGCACTGTCAGTAAGCAACGGAGGAAAAGTGGGCAGCATAGATTCAGACGGAAGTTTTTCAGTTGCTCTGGACAGCCAACCGGTTAGAGAATCCATGCAGCAGCTATATCAATGGTGTAATGTTGACAAGGTTGCCAAATATAACTGGGGAAATCTCCAGTGGGATGCATTGGATAACGATTTTGCTGCCGGCAAAGTGGCAATGTACTTTGGCGGACATAATTCAATATCTCAGGCTTATGCTAATTTGAGCGACGACTGGGGAATTGCTTATCTCCCTATGGGTCCGCGTTCCTCTGATTATGTTTCCCTTTTGACCGATGAATATAGCTATGTAATTCCTCTAGCATATAAGGATAATGCAAAGGACTATCTTCTGCTGCTTGATGAACTTTATCAGCCATACAGCGGATATACAGTAGATGATCAGTATAGAGATGAATGGATTCGATATTTCAAAGACGCGCAGGCCTATAACACCTTCAAAGCATTGCATAGAACCGTTAATCAGGTTTGGGATCCAAGCATCAAATTTAATGTTGGTTCCGACAATGCACCTTATTCAAGCGTTATTGGCAAGTTGTTTCAGGGAACCATTACTGTAGGTACTTTGGTAGATACGTACCAAACAGCGTATGAAACGGGTATTAAAGATAGATATGCCGGCCTCAAATATACTGGTTCAATAAAATAGATAGAAGGCGGTGGTATTTTAATGGCAAAGAAAAAAATTTATAAAGTTGTATCTGTTACACTCGTAGTATTTTTGCTTGTCTTTACTTTTTCACCTTGCATGACAACCTACTTCAATGCTGTTGCAACCATTCCAACGATGCCTTTGGGTTTTGAAGGACAGGATTCTATAGCAGCAATGAA
>JAQVYH010000175.1 GCA_029004515.1 Eubacteriales bacterium
TGAAGATGGAGAGGATATTGACTGGCTGTTTCTGACAGTCTCCAGTACAGATGAAAATTTACCCACCACGCTTCAGACTACTTTACAAATAAAATTTTGCTCTAAATGTGGAAATAGGGTTATTATGGGCGCTAGCTTTTGTGGAAGCTGTGGAAAAAAACTTAATTAGAAACACGGAAGAATCACTATAGACAAGTGCTACTTGATATTTATGTTAGGTGAAAAACAAACCTAGCATAAATATCAAGTGTTAATTTTTTTCTCCAATTAAATAGAAGTACTAACTTCTCTAAGCAATGCACGAAATATATTTGTTTAAAGTTCCTGAAATCCTTGATATCAAAGCATTTATTGCACCTATCACTATTATGACACGTTCCCCAGTAGGCATATTCATAAGAAATATTTTCCCTGTTTCGTCTATTTTTTGATACGCTTGATTTTGTAATACTTGCCTTGTTTTTTGTAACGGAGTTACTGCGGTAAACGTCTTAAATCTTTGATTTAGTTTATCCAAACAATTTTCAAAATTAGATATTAGGCTTTCATATCCACCTTCACAAAATTTTTGCGTATCTATTGAGTCCGCATCTGTCAAACAGGAAAATGCATATCTGGTTAAAAAAGCAAATTTTTCAGCTAACTTTTGACTTGTATTTTCTTCTGTGGCCGTTTCCTTCAAGAGATTACCTATTTCATCTATTTCGCATATAGTATTCACTTCCAATTCTGTACGGTATACACTATAATCTTCAGTTTCTCTTCTTAACGTACCACAAAGGGTATTTTCTTGGTATGTATCAGCAGTAGATCCAAAATTTTGAATACCCGTATGATGTCCACTGATACAATATTGCATTAAAATACTTGTTAAGTTTTTATTGAATATACTATCAACTTCTTTTGCACCACACAAAGCATGGGGAATTTTAATACTATTATCCCCTTTTATTCTAAATTGAAAGGAAGGTTGATATTTTCCAATATCATGCAATAATCCAATGCTGTAAACTATATTTTTTAACGAATCAATCGCAAATTCTTTTGCCAAAATAGCTGTATTAATACTGTGGTCTTCTACAGTTTGAATTTCATTTTTGTCATTCTTATGAGCAATATACATAAAACGACCTCCCTTGTGGAAAGTTTTCCATTTTTATACACTAAGCATATAAGTTATAATTTCAATTGTCAATATATATCAATTTTAATAACCAATGAATGTGATACAGTATAATTTGGACATTTCTGAAAAGTCCCTGTTGAACATTTTTACACTTCACAAAAAAGTTAAATCATAGGACTACTGATAGGTAAGACAAGACTCTTTATGTATATGCGGTAAATTTTAAGAAAAAGAATTCTAAAAAAATTGATATATAGAAAGGCTGAATTACATCCCCTTGTCGCTATCAATTCCCGTTTCAACAATCCTATCTCCTCAGACATCCAAAAGCAAGCTATCTCCTCAACCTACGACAAATATTCCATAGATACATTATGACCGACAAAATGGAAAGGGATTTCCGGCATCCGACAGCTATCTGCTCGATACTAGAAATCCCTTATTTTTAATCCTTTTCAGCCTTCTACTTTCCAATTTTTGTTCATCAACACGACACTCTCAACGTGTGTTGATGCGGTGATTCGGATTACCGAAAGGCGCGGTTTGCCCTTGGCGGAGGGGTTAAACTCCAGCCAATTCTCAAATTTACCTTTTCTTTTTTCGGCTCTCCTTCATTTTTGTATAGATAAAAGTATAGCACAAAATTTGGCGTTTTGGATAGGCTTTGCAACGCCAGAAAGAGAAATGTTTTGCTGACAGCTTCACTGCCAACAATAAAGTCCTTGAGTTCAATTCTCAAGGACTTTATTGTTAGCAGTTTAACAGCTTAGTGCTTTCAACGTTGTACACTACCACCTTAATTCTCGTCGTCGCTCTTGTAGTCCGTCTTTCAATAAAAACGATGATGGATACGCTTTATAAAAATCATCCTGTCTGCTCCGATATCGTTGTGTTCCATTCATTATAAAGCAAGCATCTTTTGCGCGTGTAATCCCAACATAATGAAGATTAAGCAGCTGTTCAATTTCATCCGCTGTACCATACTCATCAGATATAATGTATTTGTACATATCCATATGGAACACAATATTGAATTCAAGACCTTTTGATTTATGTAAAGTCATTATATTCAATTCATCTTCAGCAGCTGGCACATAGCTATTTAAAGCTGTACTATCTGACAATACGTGTTTTAGTAATGCAACGGTTCCAGCATTATATCCTTTTGGATAAATCAATTCCACTATCTCAATAAAATTATCTATTACATTAATCATCTCCTCAAACGGACAGCTAAATATCTTATGACACACTTCTAAGGCCTTTCTGTATTTATCTGGCTCGATTTCTTCGGAAAATAATTTTTCGGCATAGTCTACAGCATATATACTTTTGTCAAATCGTGCATTCAACAATTCACAAAATATGCGTCCCCAATTTGAATTATCCTTGTCTAACGGACTATCAGAAAACACTTTATGTTTCGTTTTCAGAACTATATCTAAAAAATGAATTGTCCCATTTCCTCGACATAAAATAGCTACTTGATTATTATTCACAACTCCATAAGTCTTTTTAATTGTCTGTAATTTCTGATCAATTTTTCTTGCTGTTTCCTTTTCTGCACCCTCAACACATACACGAAACACGCGCTTCTCCTCTTGAATTTGCTTTGAAGCACCAAATAGGCACAGTGAATACTCTGCAATACTTGGATGACATCTATGATTTACGCTGAGCTCGTAATGTTTAAAATCTTCTCTACCTATAAGTGAAAGCAGATATTTCGGAAAACGATTGCTAAATCCATATATTGCTTGATTAATATCACCAACAGCAACTCCTATAAGTCCGCTTTCACACAACATAATAAAAATATCATGCTGTATTTGTCCACAATCTTGATATTCATCTAGTTCACCGTAAGGTGTAACAAGGCTGTAATCAGTAATTTCCGTAATCCCCATCAGTTCTCTTGTGGAATTTTTATGTTTTTCTCTCTGTTTTTTCATACTCAAATAATTTCCTTTCTACATTTATCTTTCTGGATAATCAGGTCTTGATTTTCTCTCGGCTCAAACAAAATATCGGTGCAGCATCATGCTGCCCATTCATACGCCTGTGGCTTTAAAATAAAAAAAGATACAGCATATCGGATAAAATCCAAGATACTCATATCCTCAAAGCGAATGCTTAAAAAAGCATATGCCGCAGTAATCACTATAGGAAATAGGATACCTGTTTGGGCAAGAGCGAAAACAGAAATAAGCAAGCCAATTCCAATCATG
>JAQVYH010000176.1 GCA_029004515.1 Eubacteriales bacterium
TAGAGATGGTATAAAAATTATTGCTATCGGCAGTATAAGAGTAATTAATATACTAAGGGGTTGGTTAAAACTTCGCTTTAGTGCGTGTTTAAATATAATCATACGATCACCTTCCTACTTAGAGGTTTTATTAACATAAACAGGATTATTATAAGTATCACCAGTGGAACCAGTCCTGCTAGGACATCTTTTAAATTTTGATTTAAAATGCCAAAGATAGCAGTCTGGGCTAGGGACATTGGTGTTAGATATCTTCCTAATAGATCAAATATTCTGGTATCTGGAAGAGGAAAATATAGCCCTGTTATTATAGGAGCAACAACACCATATAAAGAGGTAATTGCGGTAGCCGTTCTGACTTTTTTAGTTAAGAACAATACGACTGTACCAAATAATTGATTAAATATTACTGAAACTAGTAATATAAGCAAAATTGGAACTAAATAGTCAAACCTCGCATCCAAAATAATAACTGAAAATATTACAATAACAATAGTTTGCAAAAGGCTTACTACGATGCCTGTAAATAATATGGAAGAAACAATTTTCCGGGGATTAACAGGCGCTGCCAGCAGTCTATCATGAATTGGTGACAGAAAATCATGGCCTAGAGTTTCAAAGCTGATGGCAGATCCGTATATTTGAAAGGTTAAAGCAAAACCTATTGTCAGTACAGTTGATAGTTCAGCCCTATCAATTGTTGCATTGCCTGAATTAACATAATAAAAAAAACTTATCAATAAAATTGGTAAAAATATCAGAATGAAGTGCCCAAACAACTCCTTTGAAGCCCTTAGTATATAAAATCTAAGCATTATTTCACCTCATCTCTTAACTGTTTTCCTGTTAAAGTCAAAAATACATCCTCAAGATTTGGCTGTTTAGAATTTACATTCACTATGCCCAAAGGAGCAAGAACCGAAACAATCTTATCGACTATGGATATTCCTCCAGGTACAATTATGTGATATTGGTTGTCTTTAATAATAACTTCATTTATATCTGGCATCGCCAACAGTTCATCTTTTTTATCTTCCCTTGCCATTTTTACGTCAACTAATATATGGGAATCTCCTTGAATTCTGCTGATTAATTCCCTTAAGCTTCCTGAAGCTATTACATGTCCTTGATCCATGATATAGATTCTATCAGCTACTGCTTCTACCTCTTCGATGTAGTGGGAAGTATATATTACAGTTGTTCCATCGGAGGCTGTATTTTTGACGAAATCCAATATATAATTTCTGGACTGTGGATCTATTCCTACTGTTGGCTCATCCATAATTAATAATTGAGGATTGTGCAAGATAGAACAACCGATATTTAATCTTCTTTTCATTCCACCTGAAAAGCGACTAGGACGGTCATTTAAGCGTTCTTCCAAACCAATTATTTTAGCTACTTCATGTATTCTATTTTCCAGTTCGGGTTTCTTTAAACCATATAGACTTCCAAAGAAGGCTAAGTTATCCTTTGCAGTCATATCTTCATAAATAGTGATTTCCTGAGTTACATAACCAATCTTACTTTTTATTTTTTGGTTCTTTCCATCTTGTTTCATACCAAAGACATAGATTTCTCCTTCATCAAATGGAAGTAACCCTATGATAGATTTTATACATGTTGTTTTTCCAGCTCCGTTTGGGCCAAGCAAGCCGATCACTTCGCCTTTATTTGCTTCTAAAGATAAATAATTTAATGCTAGATGATCATTGAAACGTTTAATTACATTATCCATTTTTAAAATCATTTTTATCACCTCTAAAATAATTATAGCCAGATATTTTGGGGACGGTAGTTACATTTGTCATTGATAGTTGTTTTTCCTACTCCCATTGTTCCGCCAATCAAATAAATGTTTTTCATGCTCAAACTCCTGTAAATTCCGACTTATCGCTTTAATCGCGACACATAGTTATACCAACATCCAACCTGACCACACAACCTCAAAAAATTCTAAAAAAACATCTAAATCGTCCACTCGCGAAAGCTTACATCTAACCCGACCACTCGCCGAGCACTGACATCTAACCTGACCACTTGACTATCAAATACTGCCTTTATAGACTTGTTTCCGCGAAGTGAAAAGTGCTATTTTCGTTTGGCGGGTATAAAACACCTATGCGTGTAAAGCGTTGATATATCAGGGTTTCCAGACTTTATGCTATTTGCCCTTGACATCATTACTATGCTGTCAGTAATATTTGATTTTTCATAAATAAAGAAACATGGATCCATTTCAAATCATCTGAAAATGAGCTAATGCGTCCCTGATCAGGTTCACCTTTGCTTCCGGGCATTGCGGTTGCCTGGCATGTTCACTTTTGGATTTGTTATAGCATTCCCGTTCCTTGATACCAAGCTGTTCTTTAACCTGAGCTATATACAACGATGAAACTTTCACGCCGTGCTTTTCCTGTATATAATCTTTGATTTCCTGATAGGTCGCAGCTGTTTCAGCCGGTGTAGCATCCAACTCACTCAAGTCGATCTTTACATCTAGATATGTGTCCGGCTTTTTTCTAACCAACTGAACAACCGTCTCAACGTGTTTTGTTCGGGGGAACAGGTTAAATGGGTATACTGTGCTGCAGATATAGCCATTAGCAGCGAATATTTTTAAGTCTCTTGCGAGTGTTGCAGGGTTGCAGGATACATAAACGACTTTCTCTGATTCACTTTTTGTTATTTCATTTATGACTTTTTCGTCAAGCCCTTTTCTCGGTGGGTCGACGATTATAACATCAGCTTTTCCGAAGCGTTGTTTGCACATTTTTATACCGTCTCCAGCATCCGCTTCAAAAAATACTGTGTTTGTCTCGTTTCTTCTGTTTAATTCGGCGTTGCGTTTTGCATCAATGACTGCATCACGAACAGTTTCTACACCGCAAAGGTTATTATTATCCCCGCAAATTGAAATACCGATAGTTCCAACGCCACAATATAAGTCCAGCAGTGTTTGACCTTCTTGCAAATTTGCAAGCTCTTTTGCTTTCTCATAAAGAAGCTCAGCTGCCGCATGGTTAACCTGATAAAACGATAGCGGTGAAAGTTCAAACTTCTTACCGCAGAGAACATCGAGCAGACGCGACTTGCCATAAATTACTTTAGCGTCATCACCAAGAATTACATTTGTTGTTTCGGTGTTTGACGACAAACAGAATGAAACCACCTCAGGGTGTTCCTTTGTGAGTTCAAGAGCAATTTCTTCTGCTTCGGGTAGTTTTTTGCTGTTAATTACAAGAGTACACATGACTTCCCCGTCGGAATTTTCGCGAAGCACGATATGTCTCGCAATGCCATTTCCATTTTCCTCATTATATGGTTCAATTTTTTT
>JAQVYH010000177.1 GCA_029004515.1 Eubacteriales bacterium
AGAGCATGCCTTCATATCGGGTATATAATGTTGCATTCGATCCGTATGTCATCCACATTATAATAACAAACAAATATAAGGCGATAGAGAATCTAAAGATATTTTTAATGTTCTTAGGTGCATTTTTTTCATGCTCTAGCATATACTTGACACATATAAGATATGGTATATGAACATTTAATTTTGGCCAAATGTTACCAAACATGCCCAAGAGGGAGGAACCCGCACCAAATCCTTCTGTAGAACCTTGTGTGTACAATCCAAGCTTATAAGCTGACTCCTCCGACTCAGATGCAAAATACTCCACCCCTGCATTCAAAAGTGGCACCACAAAGAAGGACAAGGCAAAAATCAGCAAGAGCAACAGTGGTATAGATTTCCTTTTTATTGGAAGGAAAATTGCGGGGGTTAAGGCAACCAACGCGCCAATACTTGTATGGAAAAAAGTCGACACAACGATAAGAGTCAATCCTACAAGTGTGTTCCTGATTGTCTTGTCCTCATGCAGCAAGAGTGAGAGGCCATAATAAAATATAGCCAAAGCAACACCAGTTCTCGTGTATGCAAATGCAATCACATAAATAGTAAAGAAAAATAATGTTTTATATACATCAAGTCTATAACTCCTGAAACTGCGCAAGAGAACAAAAAAACCAACACCCCATACAATCAATCGGAATGCCAAATAATTATTCTTGACGAAGGTTATAATATATCTATAAACAACCTCCAGATGAAAGACATCTTGACCATTGTACATGTACACATAGGTCTGATAATGTACAAAGTCTCCTGCATAAAGAGGGCAAATAATAAATAGTAAAACAAGCAGACTGTAATATACGTTTTTTGTTTTATCTGTAGCAGAGAGTCTGATACCGCACTTCTGATAATAGAAAAAAGAAAACATATATAACAAACCGCAGAAAACCCAAGAGCTTTTAGATGCAACTTCTGGCATCACGGGAAAATCAATCATATCAACTTATTTTTTTTATAATTGTACGCACAGATTTTTTGATTTGGTTCAGATAGTGATTTCGGAACGCGTATTTCATACTACAACCATTAAGAATATAAGAACAATTCCTTCTTTTAACAACATCTATATCTGGATTACTAAGAAGCGTGTGACAGATATCCCTAACATCATCTCTTATCATAATTTGTTGTATTTTTTTAAGCTTTTCGGAAAATGTCGTTGCGTCAACTCCTTGAAGAACTCTTGATAAAGACCATGTCACTGTATTGTAATAATGGTTGCAAATAAAAGGCTGAATGCTTGATACAATTGCGGAATGTTCTTTCTTCAAAGCCTCTATACACTCAATATTCAAATCTAAATAATTCGGATATGATTTCATGCAAATAGAACCTTCTTGTTGGTATTGGAGATAGTATGCACCATATTCTTCAACAAAACTATTTGCACACAGTATATAATTTACATTGAACCACAAGTCCTCTCCAAATGTAAAATGCTTAAACTGGATATTGTTTGAATCAATTATTGATTTTTTTAACACTTTTGTAACAACCCCCATTCCATGACCTCGACTTTGCATGACATCATTCAAGTACTCGTATGGTGTTACATTAAGGAGAGTCGTAGAATTACCATCTCCCCAAAGCATGGAACCTCCAGATGCTAACAAAGTCTTTCTGTGGAAAACGATATAATCGGGCGTATATTTTTTTATGTCACCAACTATTATATCAATAGTATCAGATTGATAAGCATCATCAGCGTCACAGAACATTACGTATTCGCCACTTGCGTGCTTCAATCCATTATTACGCGCAGCTCCTGCACCTGCATTCTCTTGATGAATGACTACTAATCTATCGTCATCAGCAGCCATTGATTGCAACTTGGTCAAACTATCATCCCTTGAACCGTCATCTACACAAATAATTTCTATAACAGAAGAAGTGGAAACAATCGATTCCACGCATCGTTTTATAGTATCGGATGCCTGATACACAGGGATGATTACCGAAATTAAAGGTTTTATCATTTGGATTCAAAATTAACTATTGTATTATATGTTCTTTCACAATTATTCTGGTCGGTATATGCGAAGAAGTTGTCAACCCGCTGAATAAATTTCTCTTCCATTTTTGCATTGTCTTGCAATCGTGATTCTATCCAATTCAGCATCTCGTTCTCTTCTGTTATTACAGGTCCAAAGGCATCTTCTCTATATTTGAAATAACCTTCCTCGTAATGTCCATCGCGATAGCGAGCTTCATCGAACTGATAGAAAGCCTCAGGCTTCTTCATATACGCAAAGTCAAAGAAAATGCTGGAGAAGTCAGTTATGAGAATGTCCGAGTCTATAAGCAGTTTCTGTACATCGTACTTCTTATTCGAGGCCAGTACCACTCTTCCTGTGCGTCCCGGATCCTCAAAACAATCCAAGAAAGGCTGAGCACAATAATGTGGGTAAAAAATCAACTTGTAGTCATATTTCTCCAGCATAGCCTCCAATCTTCTTGACGAAAGAAAGTAGTTATAGCGCATGCAAAAGTCATCATTTAGGAACTTGGTCCTCTCTTCTTTGGTAGCCGTGTGTCCATTCTGAGCCATAATCCAGTGCCGGAATGTAGGCATTACAAGGATGGTTCTGCTTCTGCTAGCATTGGGCTTAAGATTGTCAAAGCGGCACAAACCAGTAAGAGCACAAGTCTTCTCGTTATATCCAAGTCGCTCGATTACAGCCTGCTGCTCTCTTTTGGCAGATGTGATAAAGATATCAATGCCTGATCCTTCAGCATCAATACCATGAGAAAGGTTATCCTTAATGATACCATGCTGAAGGAAAACGTTTACCTGAGATTTCTTCCTTAGCGAGATTATTCTTCGGTATGACGAGAAATAATCGGTCAGGGGTTGTGAACTAACATTGTATAGCGCTGCCCAAAATAATAGCCGGTGTTTAAATGACGATGGTTCAACAATCCTTGCATTAGGCAAAGATATTATCTTCTGATAGTCAGCCGATGTCGATGAGAGAACATAATATGCATTTTTGATGCCTTCTGTCTCTACAAGGTATTTATAGAACCAGTAACCATTATCTCTTGCCTCATCTGGTTTTTCACCCACCAACCAAACGCCCTCTCCATTATAAAACAGAGAGACAAACCTGGCTATGAGCATATAAAGCATGTCCTTATAGGACTTCAACTTGTAATATATACGTTTTGCTATTGATAGTTTCATATTACTTCTTGATATGTAATTTTGTTAAAACGCGATTGATTACTGTAACTCTCTCGTTCTTATTCAATCTAATAT
>JAQVYH010000178.1 GCA_029004515.1 Eubacteriales bacterium
AAGAAAAGTTTCTATTCCATGTTTCAATTACATTAAACCTTAACAGAAAACAAACAGACATTAATAAAAAAATCAAAGACTTATTAAAACAAAGCAAAGATGTTTACTTTTTAGGAATTGATAGGGTTATGACGACGGATAAACATGTGGTTAAGCCAGAATATGGGCGAGAATTTAAACTGCTTATTTGTATAAAAATCATCCGATATGTAAGACACAACAGGAACATTCAAAGCATCATGCACTAAAGCAGTTAATCGTTGCATATAGTGGTTGCCATAACAAGGAGCAAAGATGATATCGGGATTGAATTCACGTGCATATGTAATAATCTCTTTTTTGTCCCATCGCCCAATAGCCCATACCATTTCGCGAGCTACACGCTTCAAGTTACCGCCAAACTTTCCACCTGCAGTTTTAAAACTTTCAGTCTTTGCTTTGGTCTTAGTAGGTACTTTGTCATATACTACCTTACGCCCTACATGAGCACGATGCAATATATTATTTACCATCATACGATCGCTCATCTGATAATAATTGCGGCATATGGTATTATTGGGTTCCTGTTCGTTACAGTATATCTGTGCAAACTCGGAATTAGGCAGCTGCGAGAACATATTACTTAATACATTACCACCATTTTGTTCATCACGCCATGCCTCTTTGCTAATTATTAGTATTCTCATCTTTTGTTACGCTTTTGCTTATAATAAATTCGCAGCAATTTCTTTGTAATGTTATACCCCAAGAACTTTACTTTAGACACCATACGAGTATAAGGGTACCAGTTGTAGTTGATTAACCACCAAAATTCCTTAACTTCTGCCTCAAGTGGCTTTTGGTCTTCCTTGCTAAGGCGCATAAAATTGGTTATAAGCAATACATACTGATTAGCAATATAGTGAAGTAACGGTTCTGGAGCATTCTTTTTTGCATATCGGTTGATTACGTCCAATATACTGTTGATATTCTTCGTGCCAACGTTTGCAGTAATAGAGGTAGAAACCTGCTGACGATATACATAGAATGCTTCCTCCAATACATCAATTTGTGAGTCTTTCAGCAATAATTTGCAACACCATTCAATATCTTCGCTTAACTGTCGCTTTACAAAACGTTGATTATCTTTTTCTATCAGAGTTCTACGGACCACCTTATCCCATGCACAAGCAACAAATATATTGCTACGCATATATTGTTCTTGTGCATGGGATAAGGTGTGGTTTACCTTATCACATTTTTTGGGAATGCGCACGTCACCATAACGTTTTTCCAAACTGAAGTATTTCTTCATACCAAATATGATGATGTCTGCTCCAGTTTTTTTAATGCAGGTATCTATCTTGTGTAGAGCTTCTTTATCATCCCACCAATCGTCACTGTCCAAAAACAAGACAAACTCTCCACGTGCCACGTCAAGACCTGCATTTCTAGCATCACTCAAACCGCCATTTGGCTTATGTATGACTTTTACTTTGTCTGTTTTATTGCCATACTCATCGCATATGGCAGGACTATTGTCAGGACTACCATCATCTACTAGAATGACTTCATAGTCTTCATACGTTTGCGCCAACACACTGTCGACGCATTGATGCAAGTATTGTTCTACCTTATAACAAGGTATTATTATTGAAAATTTCATATTTATCTTAATTATGTATCAATCATTACATGTGTACCTGTTTATACGCGTTATTTTAACATTTTATCTTTGATACAAAACCAGACAATGGTTTATACATCAGTTCTACCAAATTGGAAACTGCCAAACTTATTGCCAGCAGTGTTACATATATCAAAACTGGATATTTTAATTGGTCAAAAAAGAAGCCATGAAAGAGTCTTGTTGAGAACCATGTGTGTATTAGCCACATATTCATAGAATGTTTACCAAGATATGTCAATACCTTTCCCGTGTTTCTACCTATAGGTATCTGAGCAAACAATAATACGAAGGTTATTGCAAAATAAGGAGCTATCGATGCATTCGGAACGAAACAACGGAACAAACACAAAGCGACCAGTAAAATGATTGGTAAAAGAATCGTTCCCTTTTTACATCGTGTAAATAGAACTTTTATCTTATTCACCCAAAGAAAACGATTAGCCATATACCCTAATGTAAATGATGGAAGCATGAATGCTGCTAAAAATATATTATAAAAGAGCATATTACTTGAGAGTGTGTCACCATTAAAGTGCTTCAGAATATAGACTGTTCCCATCCATACAATAACAAGAATTCCAATAAGACTAAACCACTTAAATTTATCGAAAATAATAAATATCCATTTTGATGCAATCATTAGGATGATATATGGAAAAAAGAACCATTGCTCACCTATATAAGAACATTGCCAACTTGTCACATTTTTTAGAAATATAGATAAAGAACCGGGGTACATATCAGGTCTTACATATGAAGCAATAGGGACTATTAATAGATAAATCAGCAAAAGATGAACATAAAGGTTACTAACGCGTTTACACGGTTTTACCCCCCCCGATTTGGTATATACAGCATATAATCCATAGCCACTCAGAATCAAGAAGAATGGCACGGGATTGCACATTCTTGAAATATAATAAACTAATGGAATATCTTCGACATATAGTAAGCAGTTTAAGGATGCATCCCACTCTAAATGTTGAAATAAATGGAGGAAAAGCATCATTAGAATAGCAATACCTTTTAAATAACTTGTATATTCTTTGCTCATTTTAATTTGTTTCTGTTATATTCAATTTAGTGTCATAACTTTTTATATAGATACTTCTACAAGTGTCTATATAGTGTTGGTTACTAAAAGAAATAGATACTCTTAAAAATATCTTATGCTTAAATAAACACATTATTCCATTAGTCGTTTTGCAACATCAAGGTACATTTCAATTTGAGTAGTGGATAAGAAATTGTTTTGAGCTCGTTTTATACATTTTTCAGAATAAAATTCCTTTCCTAATTTTCGAATATTCTTAACTGCAGCAAGTATCTCTGCGTCATTATTGTCATGTATAACGATACCACACTCTGAACCAGCAACCTCAGGATTTGCGGTCCAGTCATTTGCAATGACTGGAGTTCCGCAAGCCAATGCCTCTGCCGAAACCTTACCGAAAGTTTCTTGGGGTGAACATACCAAGAGAGTATCTGCTAATGAATAATATTCTGCTAGTTCATCTACATTCGCTGTACTACCTACACATTTTATATTGTCAATTGTAGGAATACATTCATCAATCTTGCCTACAAGAATAACCTTAACATCAGGCAT
>JAQVYH010000179.1 GCA_029004515.1 Eubacteriales bacterium
CCGGCATATTGTGGGCTTCAACTATTTCACGGGTCTTAACTTATGAGATTATCGACCCTTTTCTTGTATATAGAAGAGTATTCCATAAGCCTGTTCTAAAATACTTTTGTGTTTACGGAATGCTTGCGGTATTAGTCTGTATAGATGGATTAATAAGTTATAAACTTTCTTATTTAATTACTACCTCAGGTATTGTAGGACTTATTTTGAGAGTTCTCATTTTTTCGGTTGTATACAATCTGATTTTCCTTGCAACCACTTTTAGTTCTAAGCCTGCAAAATCGGTTTTCGGTAGACTTAAAAATATGATTGGAAAAAGGAAGAAAATAGGATATAAATCGAAATGATAACTGTATTACCAGACGACTTTTTATAGTGATATTAGGCACGTTGATTAGACGGAATTAAAAAATCAATATCTTTTACAGAAATGAGTATCATAATTGGAATGATGGGAGGAGAGCCGGCAATAGAGGCAAATATTATATTGCTTGTATATGTAAAGAGAAGATTCTTAAGAATAAATAATAATTAAATGTTGATAACTTTACTGGCTTGTGTGAGCATATTATATTTGTTGATGCCACTGGTTCAAAAAAATATGAAGAAATACATCAAAGATTACTGTGTAGGGTGTGGACTGTGTGAAGCACTTGGAAAGGCAAAATGCTGTGAAGATGAGCGGGGCTTCCTGCATCCAGAAAGCGGTGATGAGGAATGGCTGTCATCTGTATGTCCAAGTGGCGGAAGACAACAAGCAGCTATGGATTTTGGGAAGATATGGGGAAAGACACAGGCAGTATATTATGGGTGGTCAAAGGATGAGGCTGTTAGAAGGGTAGCTTCCAGCGGCGGAATAATTACAGAGATTGCATCATGGCTACTTGAACATCATTCGGTGGATGGGGTGATACATACATGCCCAGATCCAGATGATGAGACAAAGACTGTATCCTGCATCAGTACGACAAGGGATGAGCTTATTGGCCGAAGCGGGTCGCGCTATTCTATCAGCCATCCGCTATCTGTAATGGGGATGCTTGATAAGACGAAACGGTATGCTTTTATAGGAAAGCCATGTGACATAGCCGCTTTAAATAATTATATATTAATCCAGCCAGAAGTACAAAATGTAATTGTAGTTACGTTGTCCTTCTTTTGCGCAGGTCTTCCGAGCAGGGATGCCCAGGATAAATTATTGAGTCACCTCGGATGCCAGAAAGATAAACTAAAATCACTTCGTTACCGTGGTGATGGTTGGCCGGGCTTTACCACTGCTGTTGCAATGGACGGAGGAGTATACAGAACGGATTATCCTACTTCCTGGGGAAAAATCTTGGGAAGGGATATTATGAAGATGTGCAGATTTTGCCTTGACGGGATAGGCGAGGCTGCGGATATCTCCTGTGGGGACGCGTGGTATCTTACAGAGGATAAAAAACCGGATTTTTCAGAAGGAGAAGGACGAAATGTAGTTTTTGCCAGAACAGAAAAGGGTGCGGAGCTCCTTCAGAAAGTGATCCAGGATTGTAAGATCGAGGTTCAGCCGGCAAATATGGCAGATATAGGATGTATGCAGGCTTACCAAAGAGATAGGCGTGCTTCTATGATTGACAAGTTGATTGCGGCAAAGGTGTTAGGAAAGAGCGTTCCAAGGTGGAAGTGGACTTCTATTATCAAGTATGGGAGCCATATCAGTTTTCGTCGCCACTTGAGTATTCTGAAGGGAACTCTGAAAAGAATAGTAAATGGTAAAATATGAATAGAGAAAGAGATTTAACAATTGATTTGATAAAAGGAATGGGAATTATCCTAATGGTGGTTCGGCATGCCAGGGCACCCTACTCTGACATAATTCTTCTTTTTCACATGGCGATTTTCTTTATTGCCAGTGGTTATCTTTATAATGGGAGTAAAATTAAAGATCTAAAATCATTGAAGAACTTTATCATAAAAAAGATAAAAAGCCTTTGGGTTCCACAGTTTGTATTTTCCACTATTTTTGTCATATTCAATAATGTTTTTATTCGGCTTAACATTTATACAGATAAACCAGAGTTTCTTCTCGTAGATGGACCGGAAGTAGCATATAGACGTCTGGCAGTTCATTACGACATAATTGAGACTATCAAGCAGATTGTTAAGGCCGTTTTTTTTCAGTGTACAACGCAAGTTGGGGGGGCTTTTTGGTTCTTTCAAACATTGTTTATCGTATTGATTATTTATGCAATTGCTGATTTGATTTTGAGCAGGCTTGTTAACGAGAATACACAGAGAATTATAAAGGGAATTTTAGGAATTATCTTATTATTGATAGGATATTATTGCTGCCTGAAAGGACTGATGCTGAAAGGACTTAGTCGGGTTCTTTCTGTTTATGTACTAATTTATATAGGGGAAAATCTGCGGAATATAAGCAGACGGATTACTGGAATAAAGAGCAGTTTATATAAGGAAATCTTAATGGTAGTATTATCTGCTGGAATGCTGTTGGTTGCCCAATCTTATGGCAATATTGATTTATCTAGCAACAGCATTGAAAATCCCATTTTCTTTTTGACTGTTTCTTTACTAGGCTGGTTTTTGTTGTATGATATTTCGGCACTTCTTCTTAGAACTAAATGTATGGCAGTCAATGCGATATCCTATATCAGCGTACACTCGGTCTCTATTATAGCACTGCATTTTCTTTGCTTTAAATTGATAAATGTAATTGTGGTATTTATGACTGGGCAAGAGAAGTATATGATTGCGTCATTCCCGGTCTTAATGTATTCAGGAGTGTGGTGGCTGGCATATACAGTTGTTGGAATTTGCATCCCGTTAGCACTGAATTTTGTATTTTGGAGGGGGATAAAATCATTGAAGGACTTGATTATAAATGGAAAAGGAGAGTTCGTATGAAACTGAAAAAGCTTTTGGGCATTCCCAAATCACTCTATTTTAATTTATATTATTTCCCATTAAAAACGGCATTGCGGCTTCCGGTAATTCTCGCACCTGATGTGAAACTGAAGCGAATGGGAGCCAGAGATAGTGTTAAGCTAATGGATTCGAGCAAAAGGATTTTTATTGGTTACGGCGAATCATTTGCTTTGGGCGGAAAAACTTACTGGGATATTTCAAACCAAGGAAAGATAACATTCATTGGCTCCGCAATGTTTGGAAAAGTAACTCAAATCATTGTCGGGGGGGGCATTGAGTTCGGCGATCATTTTTATTGTAATGCTAATTGTATTTTAAATGCT
>JAQVYH010000180.1 GCA_029004515.1 Eubacteriales bacterium
AAGAGAAAAAGCTTTTTGCGATAAAAAATATTTGCTAAATGATAAAAATATGATACAATTACTGTATCGAAGGTAGGTGGATAAAGTGCGACTTCTGATAGCAGAGGATGAAAGAAATTTAAACAGAATACTCACCAAAAGGCTCACAGCTGAGGGCTATACCGTTGATAGCTGTTTTGACGGACAAGAGGCTCTTGAATATCTTGACGTTGGAGAATTTGACGCAGTAATACTTGATATTATGATGCCTAAAATATCCGGTCTGGAGGTGCTACGAACTATCAGAAAAAGGGGAGATAAAACTCCTGTGATTATACTTACTGCAAAGGATAGTATTTCTGATAGGGTCGAAGGTCTTGATGCAGGGGCTGAAGATTATCTTGTGAAGCCCTTTGCCTTTGAGGAGCTTTTGGCACGCATAAGAGTTATGACCCGTATCGCATCGGGCAATAGCACTAATGTTTTTACTGTGTGCGATCTATCCCTTGATATTAATTCTCATACAGTTACTCGTGGTGGTAAGGAGATAGCTTTATCTGCCAAAGAGTTTGATGTGTTAGAATATCTAATGCGTAACAACGGAGTAGTCCTGTCTCGTGAGAAAATCGAAAACCATGTGTGGAATTTTGATTATTGCGGTGGAACAAATATTATTGATGTATATATTCGGTATCTGCGCAAGAAAATAGACGACGATTATGACAAAAAGCTTATTCAAACAATAAGAGGAAAGGGATATGTTTTAAGGGAACAGCAATGAACAAACTTTCTGTAAAAATAAAAGTTACATTATGGTATGCTGCCGTGATGATTGTAGTTTCTGCAATTGTCTTGTTTGCTATGACTTCAATTAATAGTAAAATAATCAACCGTGATGTTTCTAATAGACTTATTGAGGCTGTTGATGACAACTCAAGACAGTTTTTCGAACCGGGAGCAATCCTTAATTCAGTCGTTGAATTCAAGCATTATGATAGGGGTGTAAGTCTTGCTCTGTATGATGGCGACGGAGATTTGATTGGTGGCAATCTACCTTTTGAGGCAGAGAATCTTGAATTTAAGCATTCTGTTCTTCGTAGTGAAACCTATGGTGGTGAGACATTCTATGTTCTTGACAAGATGGTTTTTGTCCCCGGTGGGTACCCTGTATGGGTCAAGGGTGCTATATCAATAACGGCTGAGAAATATGCCCTTAATTCTGCCCTTACAATAAATTTTGTACTTACAGGAATCCTTATTTTGATTGCATCTATAGGTGGGTATCTTATTATAAAAAGAGCTTTCGTGCCTGTCAACAAAATCACTGACACAGCTCAAACGATTATACGAAGTGATGACCTTTCCAAACGCATAGATATAGGGGATGGAAAGGATGAGATATCCAATCTTGCCAATACCTTTGATGAGATGCTTGATCATATAGAAAATGCATTTGAAAGGGAAAAACAATTTACCTCTGATGCCTCTCACGAGCTTCGCACACCGGTTTCTGTTATACTTTCAGAATGTGAATATATGAGCGAGTGTGCAAAAACAGATGAGGAGTATAAAGAATCTGCTGAGTCTGTGAAAATACAGGCAGAAAAGATGGCAAAGCTTATATCACAGCTCCTTATGATATCAAGAATGGATAGAAAATCCCTTCAACTAAACTTTGAAAAAACTGACATCAGCGAGCTTTTGAATTTTGTATGCGATGAGCAGGAGAATATCCGAGAGAAAAATGTGAGACTAATAAGAGAGATAGATGATGGTATAACTGCGCAGGCAGATAGATTTATGATTGCCAGACTTTTTATGAATCTTATATCTAATGCATATCAATATATTGGTGATGGTGATGAGATAAGGGTATCTCTCAAAGAAGCAGAGGATAAAATTATTGCAACAGTTTGGGATAATGGCAAGGGGATTGCCAAGGAAGATATTGACAAAATATGGGAGAGATTTTATCAGGCAGATGCTTCTCGTATTGATAATAAAGATGGAAGTGCGGGGCTTGGACTTTCTATGGTGAAGTGGATTGCACAGGTTCATAATGGCGATGCATATGTTCAAAGTGAACTGGGCGTAGGCAGTGAGTTTAAATTTGTTATGAACAAGAATAATTAAAACAAACCCCTGTTCAAAATGTTTTTGAACAGGGGGAAATAGGGGTTTGTAAACATTTAAATTATGCAAATTGTTATATAAAAATAGTTTGCTAAAGCCTTCACTGTCGCACTTTTTGCTTCGCAAAACACTTGCGTTCAGGCTTTAGTTGCAACATTTACTTTCGTAAATGTTTTATAAGGAGAAGTTTGTTCATAGCATAAAGAATAAAAACAAAAGGAAGTTGCGAAAATTATCGCAACTTCCTGCATTAACACATTAACTGTATAGCTAGAACAAACCATATAAAAAATTATTCTTTATGCGTTCTACACTTTTTTAGCATCTCATTTTACCAGAAGAGCGTATCCTTGCCGCCTAATTTTATTAATGCTTCAAGGTAGTAGTAGTCACCATAGATAAGTGTCATATGATGTGACTCAAGATGATGATATGCACTTGTACCATAGTTGAGAAGCTGCTGATTTTCTTCTGTGAAGTCAGCGCATTTTTCGGTTGTAGCACGAAGAATTTTGATCGCTGCCTTAAGATAAAGCTCGCATTCGTTCTCGCCAACTGCCTTTGCTATTTCAATAAGACCGCAAGCGGTGATCACACCTGCGGATGAATCATAGATAACAGGTTCCTTTGGTGAGCGGAAGTCTACGACAGGAACATAATCGTCACCAAGATTTGCAAGGAAGTAATGTGCAACCTTCTTTGCTGTATCAAGATATGACTTCTTGCCTGTGTGCATATAGCTCAGAGCAAAACCATAGATTGCCCAAGCCTGACCTCTTGTCCATGATGTACCTACATCATAGCCCTGACCGCCATGTGATGCAACCTCGTCGCCTGTTTCAGGATTATATTCTATAATATGCTTTACAGAACCGTCAGGTCTAACCGCGCAAGCGGCAGTTTTGTCCGCATGTGTTCTTGCAATTGATGCAAAGCGGTTGTCATCCATATTTTCAGATGCCCAATAAAGAATAGGAAGGTTCATCATACTGTCGATGATTGACCAACCAGGATTGTGATTCCAAGCTCGTATGTAATTTCCCTTTATATTATATCTTGATGCAAGAAGGCTTGCAGCATGCATACCTCTGCTCTTTGCCTTTTCATCACCAGTTATACGATAGTCAG
>JAQVYH010000181.1 GCA_029004515.1 Eubacteriales bacterium
AGCTTGTCCTCCACTAAAGACTCTTGATAACGTGGCAGGCGACACCTTGGATATAACAGTTATCCACGATAATATCCTGCATTTGCTTGTTTTCGGGGTGGAGGATTATCTTTCTCTTCTTTTTATCCTTGTAATACCTTTTCAATGTATTTTGATTCTCGACCAAGGCAACAACAATATCGCCCTCATCAGCTGTATTCTGTTTTCTGATGACAACAAGATCTCCGTCGTCTATTCCCGCATCTATCATTGAGTTTCCACTGGCAGTAAGGATAAAGAAATCTCCCTTGCCAAAGATAGCAGTTGGTAGCGACACATATTCCTCAATATTTTCTTCTTCATATTGTGGGGAACCGCAAGGGACTGAACCAACAATAGCTGTTCGAGTATTCTCCTTGTTTAACTTTTTGGTAATAGGGGTTTCTATGGATTTTCCATCGTATTCAATCATTCCGTTTTCAGCCATTGCTACGACATATTTATATGCTGTTCCGTTTGCTATACCTAACTCAGCCGCAATTGTTCGAGTAGACGGTGAGGTACCATTTTCAAGATAAAAATGCTCCACATATTCGCATATATCGTTCATAAGTTCTTTGCTCTTGCTTCTCATAAGTTTAATACCTCACTTAATTCTATCGTGAGCGTTGTGCTTCCGATAATTTAATTATACTCATTCCGGCGTAGATTTCAATAGTCTTTATAGAAATGACAAAGCAGGTGTCACATTTCTGCACACCTGCTTTTGATTTGTATATCATTCAGTTATTTCCAACGGTTTGAGCACATCGCCGTCAATTTCAAATATATCCTCAATGGGTATCTTCATCCCATTACGCATAAGCACAAGATGCTCGAACTCGTCGATTTGTTTTACTATGCCGGATATGGTTTTATAGCTGCCACCTGATTTCTTATTATCGGCAACGAAATAAGTAATAGACACTTCCGGTTCTTCATTAAGTGCATCTTGAATTCTGTTAAGCTTTTCGTTGAGGCTTTGCAATTCATACTCATCAAGTTCAACCTTACGATCTGTAAGGCGAGCCGTTTCCTTGACAGCATCGTCATATCCCGTAAGAGCGGCAAATGGGGAGAACTGAGCTGCACGGTCATAGTTTGACATATGCGCACGCCTTGCTGATTGATGATGCGGTAGATTAATTATATCGTCATAATTGTCTGTCATATGCCGTCACCTCGGTTCCTTTTTATTCTCCACTACAAAGATTATGCTCATAATCTCCTTGGTAAATTAAAATTTGTTATACCCTCAACGCTAATTCTAAGGCTATATAGAAATTTTGTAACTGATGATTTCTTTCTTCATCATTACCTAATATTCTTCTATCCCATTCTTGAGAATCAAGTAGATCACCACTAATTAAAAAATCATAGTATTCAAGTCCCCTGAAGTCGCACACAGCTTGCGCCCCGGCACATTCCATTTCTACTGCAATACAGCCTTCTCTTTTCCTTTTGTCCATATTCGCTTTTGTTTCACGGTAAATACCGTCTGTTGTCCATGTTTTGCCCTTTACATATGGGATTCCAAAATCTTCAAAGGCTTTTGCAACAATGTCTGCATTTCTGATTTTAATGTAATCGGCTGCCGGAACATAGTGATAAGAAAAACCCTCGTCACGGTATGCTTCTGTTGGAATGATTGCTTTCCCTGCAGCTATTTCTTTATCTAAACAACCGCAAGAACCAAACATTATATATTTTTCAGTACCGATTAAGCAATGAGTTTCTTCAATACATGTTCCTGCACCTGTTGATGAAATCATCGTCATATAAAATGCAATTTCTTTTCCTTTATAATTCAATTTATAAATCGGGATTAAGCCATTAGCTGATGCTATATTATCAATTTTTTCACATTTAAATGTCTGTAAAACATTTTCTATTACAACATTTGAAAAAGTTACAATACAAGTCTCACATACTTTTTTTCTTTTTCCATAAAAATTTTCGGGACTAAATACAGCTTTTGTTTTATCATCAAAAGTATTATTTATCATAAAATAATTTCTCCTTTCCAAATTTCTGTTTGTCGTTTTGTTAGATTATATAAACAATCTCACCTTGTGATAACTTTCTATTTGCTTTAATCTTTATTATCTAAACACTATCTATGCTTTATGCCCGCCTATTTGTTTATTTCTGCTGACTGTTGTTGCACCTTCTTGAAGATTCATTCCTTTCAGGACAGCATTCTTTCCGTATTTTTCCCGAAGCTCAATGACAGTTTTCTGAATACGCTTTTCACGCTCAAGTTCGGCTTTTTCTTGTTCTTTTTTCTTTTCTTCGGCTTCATAATCCGAAAACAGATTAAGCTGCTCGCAAGGCTGTTCACTTTGTGTAGCACTCTCGCTGACAAGTTTACAGACTGTTACATTTATTCTTCTGACCGTAAGACTCTTGTCTACAATTCGGTCAAAAAGCTCCATCATTGCTTCCATAATCAATATGGTGGAAGAAGTCAGCTGTTTAATATGCGCAGTTCCGTGGGCATATTTTGGCACTTTGCGCCCATAACGGTCAGTGGTTACTTCACCACCGTATGCAGGTTTATCACCTGTAAGATTCTCTATATCATATCCCACATCCAGCACAATCTGGTCGGTGACAACATTCTTTTGCACCAAGTCAAGGACAAGGAGCTCCGTCATTTCACGGACAATAAGCTTGGCTTTATCGTAAGGATACGGGCATTGCAACACCTGCCCTGAGCTTATACTGTTTGTGCTTGGCTTATAGGATTTAATGTCCTCAATCGTACAAGGTTCCCAGCCCCAAGCGTGGTCAATAAGCAGTTCGGCGTTTATGCCAAACAGTTTATATAATCTATCCTCATTATAGAGCGAATACCTTGCAACATCGCCCATAGTATAAAGGCCGTTGGCTTCAAGCTTCGTAGCATAACCTCTGCCAACACGCCAAAAGTCAGTAAGTGGTCGATGCGACCATAAGAGCTTGCGGTAACTCATTTCATCAAGCTCTGCAATTCGGACGCCGTATTGGTCTGCGGTTGTATGCTTTGCCTGAATATCCATTGCAATCTTTGCAAGATAAAGGTTTGTCCCAATGCCTGCTGTTGCCGTAATGCCAGTTGTACTCAACACATCTCGAATGAGCATCATAGCCATTTCACGAGCGGAGAGTTTATATGTTTTCAAATAGTAAGTAGCATCAATGAATACTTCGTCAATGGAATAGACGTGGATGTCCTC
>JAQVYH010000182.1 GCA_029004515.1 Eubacteriales bacterium
GGGTGGTAAGAGGGTTATCGACCGTTATCTTAAGTACCTTTCAGAGGGTCTTGCAAATATTATCAACATATTCCAGCCTGAGGTATTAGTAATCGGCGGTGGCGTATCAAATCAGAAGGATAACCTTGTTAAACCGCTTAATGAGCTTATTAGTAAGCTTCGTTATTCAAGAGAGGGTATTCCGCAGACAATAATTAAAGTAGCAGAGCTTGGCAACAATGCAGGTATCGTTGGGGCGGCTATGCTTGGGTTATAATAAAAAGTTAGAATAGGGAGATTTTCAGATTGAAGGAACTATATAATTTTCTACCTGACAACTCAATATTGGAAAATGAACCTATGAAAAATCACACTACCTTCCGTATTGGCGGAAATGCTGATGTGCTTGTACTTCCGCAAAGTGTCGAGCAGTTAAAGGCTGTCATCGACTTTGCAAAGGGAAAGAGCATCCCATATATGGTTATTGGAAATGGGTCTGACCTTTTAGTAAGTGATAATGGGATAAGAGGTATCGTGATTAAAACAACCTGCCTTGACGAGATTAAGGTTGATGGTGAATGTATCACTGCAGGGGTTGGAGCACTTCTTTCAAAGACAGCCTCAGTGGCTCTTGCCAATTCTCTTACAGGGATGGAATTTGCCCATGGAATCCCAGGGACTGTGGGTGGCGGAGTGTTTATGAATGCAGGGGCATATGACGGCGAGCTTAAGGATATTGTTGCTAAGACCACATATCTTGACGCTGATGGTCAGATTAAAACCTGCACGAAGCACGATTTTGGATATCGCAGTAGTGTGTATTCAAAAAATTCAGACAGAGTTATTTTAAACGCCACATTTAAACTTCACGTGGGAAATAAAGAAACAATCGAAGCAAGGATGGCAGAGCTTGCTCTTTCTCGTCGTACAAAACAGCCCATTGAGATGCCTAGCGCAGGGAGTGTTTTCAAACGCCCCCAGGGGTTCTTTGTAGGGAAGCTTGTGCAGGATTGCAACCTTCGAGGTTTTAGCATTGGCGGAGCACAGATATCAGATAAGCATTGCGGATTTATCGTTAATAAAGGCGATGCAACAGCAAAGGATGTGCTTGATTTAATTGAATATATCAGGAGCCAGGTTAGATCAAAATTCGGCGTAGAAATTGAAACAGAGATCAGGTATATAGGAGAGTAGGTGGATGAGATGAGATTTATTATTGTTACAGGGATGTCAGGCGCAGGGAAGAGCCAGGCTGCAAACTGCTTTGAGGACATGGGGTATTATTGCATTGATAATATGCCGGGTGAGCTTATATACACATTTGCAGAGCTTTGTGATATTTCCGAGGGGCAGTATGATAAGGTTGCCCTTGTTTGTGATGTTCGCGGTGGTAGCAAGTTTGATGGGCTATTAAATAGCCTGGAAAATATGAAAACGGACGGGTTGGAGTTCGAGGTATTATATCTTGATGCTACTGATGAAACACTTATCAGCAGATATAAGGAAACTCGTCGTCGTCATCCTCTTGAGCATGAAACATCCAGTCTTTCTGAGGCAATTGCCAAGGAAAGACAGATACTAGCACCTCTTCGTGACCTTGCAACTGATACGATTGATACAACAGGTAAATCATCAAAGCAGACCGCAGGGGAAATCAAAGCGCTCTATTCTATGACTACTGAGAAAGAAGGAATTTCTATAGTCTTTGTTTCCTTCGGATTTAAGCATGGAATTCCTCGTGATTGTGATATGCTTTTTGATGTTAGATTTTTGCCAAATCCTTTCTATATTACAGAGCTACGTATGCATAATGGTACAGAAAGCTGTGTGTCGGACTATGTTATGAGCTTCGATGTAAGTATAGAGTTTGAAAAGAAACTTTGCGATATGATGGATTTTCTTCTCCCTCAATATGTGAGCGAGGGCAGAGCCAATCTTGTTGTGGGTATCGGATGTACAGGTGGTAATCACCGCTCTGTTACCTTTGCAGAGCTACTTAATAAATATGTGAATGAGAAGGGCTATAGATGTCAGGCTCTTCATAGAGATATTGACAAGCGTTGATTCATTAAGCAGAGGGGAGACATGGCATATGATAAACAATCCTGTGAAAAATTTCGTAGAAAAATTATCAATAAAAAACAATCCAAAGGTTGTAGTAGTTGGTGGTGGAACAGGCCTTTCAGTACTTCTTAGAGGACTTAAAAAGCTTACCCCTAACATAACCGCAATTGTAACTGTTGCTGATGATGGCGGAGGGAGTGGTATTCTTCGTCAGGAGATGGGGATGTTACCTCCCGGTGATATTCGCAACTGTATGGTTGCTCTTGCAGAGGTAGAGCCTCTTTTTTCAGAGCTGATTAACTATCGATTCACCGAAGGTTCCCTTAAGGGACAAAGCTTTGGTAATCTTTTTTTAGCAGCGATGAATGGAATTTCACCTAATTTTGAGACAGCTGTACATAATATGAGTAATGTCCTAAAGGTTCGAGGAAGAGTTCTCCCAGTAACAGTTGATAATGTAAATCTAGAAGCAACTCTTGTTAATGGTGAAAAGGTTCTTGGTGAGTCAAGAATTCCAGAGGTGGCAAGGGAGCAGAATAGTAAAATAAAGAAAACATCTCTTGTGCCTGCTGATGTAACTCCACTTCCAGAAGCTCTGGAGGCGATTGCTGAGGCGGACCTTATCATACTTGGTCCTGGTTCACTCTATACAAGTATTATTCCGAATCTTCTTGTAAAGGGAGTTCCGGAGGCTATCTATACATCCAAGGCTCCTACTGTATATGTATGTAATATTATGACACAGCCTTTTGAAACCTCGGATTATACAGCCTATGACCATTACAAAGCGATTATTGATCATTCATACAATACTATTGTTGATTATTGCGTGGTTAACTCCACAAGTATAGATGATGTAAAGCGAGATAAATATAGCAAGGAAGGCTCTGTTCCTGTAAAGGTAGATAGAGATAAATTCAAGGATACACAGGTTCAGATACTTGAAGCGGATTTGATTAATCCACAAGATCCTCTTGCGCATCACGATACAGAGAAGCTTGCGAAGCTTCTTATAAGCATTTGCAAGAGTAAAAGGTAAGTAACTGTTTGAATAAAAAGGGGGATGCATATGTCTTTTGCTTACAATACAAAAACTGAGGTATGTGCAATACCTACCGAAGATAAGCATTGCAAAAAAGCTCTTGTAGCAGGGATGCTTGCCATTGCCGGCTCAAAAAGC
>JAQVYH010000183.1 GCA_029004515.1 Eubacteriales bacterium
TGCTGCTATTCTTGCTTTTTATGTAAATAAGGTTTATGTGCAAAGATTGAAAGAAAATGCCAAGCAGATCAACATGCAGATACTGGTGTCTGAAACTTCCCACGACTTTGTGTCGGCCAACGAACAAAATTTTAACGATAAGGTTTATAGGATGCTCGAGCGTTGCGGCAGCTTTATTAAGAGTGACAGAGCCTATATCGCGCTGCTGGAGCCGAACGAGGAACGCATTCATTATTCCTCCGAATGGCTGGCGGAGAGCGTTTTGTTGCATTCGGACATGTTCGAAGAATCGGTATTGGATATGCAATCCATGTTGTTAAAGCTATTTGAATCTCAGAATGTGGTAAAACTGCATAACACAGAGCTGATGTCTAAAACGGAAAAGCTCAGGAATCAGTTAATAAGCAGGAAGATTCGCGCGCTGCTTGCCTTACCCATCAAAAAACAGGATACTATCATTGGATTTCTGATTTTCACTGCAGCCCATCCTTTAATAGAATGGGGTTCGGAGTCTTTCACATACATGGAGGTAATAACCAATATAATCGCCGATGCAGTCATAAAAATTAAAGCCGAAAAGGAAATCAATTTTATCGCCTACCACGATCAGCTTACGCTTCTGCCCAATCGGGTTTTATTTAAGGACAGGATGGAAAAGACAATCAAATCGGCGGAAAAAACGAAAAAGATGCTCGTGCTTGCCTTTTTGGATATTGATTCTTTTAAAGCCGTTAACGATACGATGGGGCATGAACTGGGTGATCAGCTTCTGTTTGAAGTAGCCCAGATATTATCCCGCGGTATTCGCAGCAGTGATATGATTGCCCGTTTCGGTGGTGATGAGTTTATTATCTTGTTGAATGACATAACAAGTAAGAAAGATATTATAAAGATATTGGACAAGCTTATAGATATGCTCCACAAGCCGATCTTGCTGAATGGACAGACATTTTCTATATCGGTCAGTGTAGGTGTTGCCTTGTATCCACAGGACGGAACCGATGCCAAAACGCTGATAAAAAACGCCGATATCGCTATGTACAACGCTAAAACCCGTGGCAAAAATAGATATTTATTATGCTCACAGGATTAAAGAATCGTCTGATCAGTATGCTGAAATTGGTTGCTCTTTTTCTAATGTCTTTTAGTATTACTAAAATTCTGGAACATTATTCCATTTACAGTTTATTGATACACTCCCAAGTATGACACAAGAGAACCGTCCCCTTGTGTTACCCTTGTGTTAAATAATTTTTTCTATTCGACAAATAAAAGGATGATGGGCGTTTCAAAAGCCATTATTGCAAGGCATTCCCATTCGTTAATTCATTAATAATGAAAAACAAACCGGTCAAAGTTGATAAAAGGGTCTTGCTAAATGTAATACTATTTTCTATTATAAGGATAAGTATATATTATGGCGGATTAACGAGAAACCCTCAGGGGTGGCTTGGCAGAAAACCAATGCTTGGGCGAAGGGCATAGACTCAATCGCCGGGAGTATTGGTTTTTTCGTATTTTATATGCTATGAGGAGTTAACTATAAATCCAGGCTGCGCGGCAGCAGCCGGCTGACAATCTATCTTATTTTGGGGAATTTTTATAGACCAAGACCATACATCAGACCCATGATATGAACCTGAAAGCGATTTTTGGATGCATATTACCGCTTTTAACCGAATATTGTCAGAATAGCGGAAACTATAGTGCGTAACGTACAATTACATATCTTGGTAGATTGCGGAGAAACCTTGGGGTGGCTTCAAGACAGACCAGTATTCTTACTGAAATAGTTATAAAACGACAGTAAGAATATTGGCCTTTTTGTTTTCAAGCATATATGAAAAGAAAGAGGTGATGTGCAAACGGGGATGTTCCCATACCCAATACTTATTAAGCCCAATGAAGCTATCATTTGGGTGACCACTTCCACATCTGTGAAACCGATTATTCACAGGCAGAGCCGAAAGGACAATCGCATTTGCCCAGGACATAGAGACTCTGAACTTGTTTACTCCCTTGCATGAACCCCGGTATGCCATTCGGTAACCGGCAGAGCAGATAGGGGTTCCGTCCCAATTAAACCCAGCTTAAGCTGGTTGACTCCCCGTTTCTTCAAGGCAATTATAGCTGGGCATGGTCTTTTCCTTTATCAGGGAGTATATCTCACGGTGGTCATAGCCTCCATCCATTAGGAAACATTCCTCTATCGTAAGTAAAAATGCCCGAAAGGAAAAATTTTAGAAAGGTGGAATCTGTAATGGGTAAATTAGATGGCAAAGTAGTAGTGGTGACAGGTTCAGTTTCAGCAATTCCTGGTTTTGACTCTATCGGCTCAGCAACAGTTCGTGAAGTATTAGCTGAAGGAGCAAGAGGGGTAGTTGTATCTGACATTAATGACAATTTAGGTGAAGCTTTTGTTAAGGAATTAAATGCTAAATACGGTGTAGGGCGCGCAACTTTTGTTCACACTGACGTATCTCAGCCTAAAGATGTTGAAAAATTATTTGAAATTACAGAACAGACTTATGGCGTTGTTGATGCAATAATGGCCAATGCCGGTGTGGTAACTGCAGAAGATTTTGATAAAGACCCGGAAGAAGTTTTAAAATCCCGTAGATTTATTCAAAGTATTAATGAAGATGGGGTATTCTATACGGCATTATATGGTTCTCGTTTAATGATTAAACATGGAACCAAAGGTTCAATCGTGATGGTTTCCAGTATTCACGGTGTTGCCGGTCGTCCTAAAGTTGTAAATCAAGAAACAGGTGAAATTCTAATTGACCGTTTCAATTTAGTTCAATATACAATGGGTAAACATGGTGTAGTTGGTTTATCAAAAGCATTAGCCCTGCAATTGGCGGATTATGGTATACGCGTAAATACTGTAAATCCGGGCTATATTATGACACCATTATTCCAGGCAGCTGTAGCTGCCGATAAAAATGATTTGGCAGAACAAGATTCATTGACAACAGAAGCATTTGACTTTGCTCAATTAGCAGCATTACATCCATTAAGCAATGACCCTGTAAAAGATAAAGAAATCGTTCCTCGTGGTAAATTCGGTGGTCGCATGGGAGTTCCTGCTGAAATTGCCAAGCCTGCAGTATTCTTAATGTCAGATGAAGCATCCTTTGTGACAGGTCAAAAATTAGTGATTGATGGGGGTTATACCGCAGGCTAAAG
>JAQVYH010000184.1 GCA_029004515.1 Eubacteriales bacterium
CAGCACAATCCGGAAATTGTCTTCCACCTGGCCGCTCAGCCTCTTGTTCGTCTCAGCTACGAAATACCTGTTGAAACTTACCAGACCAACGTGATGGGAACCATCAATATAATGGAAGCCATCCGTGCAACAGATAGTGTAAAGGTTGGTGTGATGATTACCACAGACAAGTGTTATGACAACAGGGAACAGTTGACCGGATATAAGGAAGATGACCCTTTTGGTGGATATGATCCATATAGTTCATCAAAGGGAGCTTGTGAGATTGCAATTCAAAGTTGGAGGCGCAGTTTCTTTAACCCTGAAGAATATGGTAAGAAGCATCATGTGAGTCTCGCTAGTGTGAGGGCCGGTAATGTAATCGGCGGTGGCGATTGGACAAATGACCGTATTGTTCCTGACTGTATAAAAGCTCTTGAGGCTAGTAAAACTATTGAAATACGTTCACCAAAGGCAGTTCGTCCTTGGGAACATGTGCTTGAACCTCTTTCCGGTTATATGCTGCTTGCTCAGAAGATGTGGGAGAATCCTACTGAATACTGTGAAGGCTGGAACTTCGGACCAGAGCAGGAATCTTCACTCAATGTCTGGGAAGTTGCAAGTGCTATTGTTGAGAACTTTGGTCGAGGAGAGTTAAAAGATATTTCTGATCCGAATGCACTACATGAAGCCAATCTCTTAATTCTGGATATCACTAAGGCTAAGACAATTCTTGGCTGGAAACCCAAACTTGATGCAAAGCGATGTGTTATTCTAACTTGTGATTGGTACAAGAGGTATAATACAGAGGATGTATATGCCCTATGTGTGGAAGAAATCAACGATTTTTTGAAATAGTATGAAATATTCAATCTTAGGCGCTAATGGTTTTCTTTCGACAGCAATTGCAAAATACTGTAATGTGAAAGGATATGAATTAGATATTTATGGACTTGAAGAACCAACAATTCATCGTTTTGACAGATTCTGCAAAATCAATCTAATGAACGATACTATTGATATAAATCAACTTCTGGATTCAGACGTGATAGTATATTCAATTGGAGCAGGCATTCAAAGCAATCTTAAGGAAAGCTATACAATGATATATGCTTTAAATGTTACTGCACCTGTTAATATTTGTAATCAATTACGTGTAGCCAATTACCAAGGCAAATTAATTACTTTTGGTTCTGTGTTTGAAATGGGAGAAACCTACCTGCGACACCCTTTTGCTGAGGAGGAAGTGCTAACTTCTAATGATAAAGCACCCAATGAATATACGGTTTCAAAAAGAATGCTGAGTCGATTTGTCTCTTCATATGGTCATGAGTTTACTCATTGGCATTTCTTTATTCCTACAATTTATGGTGAAGGAGAGAATCCCAAAAGGCTGATACCGTATGTTATCAACAGCATTCGAAATAATGAAGAATTACATTTTACTGATGGAGATCAAGTCAGACAATATATTTATGTCGGTGAGATTCCAAAAATCATTGATGAATGTGTTATTAATAATGTTCCTTCGGGAGTATATAATCTTGAAGGGAATGAAACACTTACAATAAAGGAAATAGTTAACTTGATTCATGCCACATTTGGCAAAGTCGTTCCTGAAGGATGCTTTGGAACAGCGCAAAGGACTGATGTGGGTATGAGATATTTGGCCCTCGATGGTGCTAAACTTCGAAGTTTCTTATGTTTTTCAATTTCTAGTGATATTGCTTCAATTTCAAAACTATATTGATGTGGCATGGTATATAAAACTGCGTTAAATAAAAAAGATATTTTTTGGAGTTATTGTTCCAAGGGGCTATCAATATTTTCGGGCGTTATTACATTGCCTTTGATATTGAGCATGCTCACGGAAGGTGAGATAGCATTGAATTATATCTTTATTAGTTTGATGCAATTTGTTGTTCTATTCGATTTTGGTTTTTCTCCTCAGTTTGCCAGAAATTTTGCTTTTGTATTTGGTGGAGCAAAAACATTAACTTCAAAAGGAATACCAGAAGCGGTCGGAGAAGATATAGATTATCCATTGCTATATCAATTAATTATGGCGGCAAAAAGATTTTATAGCTATATGTCAATTGCCTTATTTTTCGTCTTAGTTGTATTTGGCTCTATATATATATATATATTTACAGATGGTTTTTCTCAGATAGACAATTCTTTAACATTATGGCTTTGCTTTTCAGTTTCAATCGTTGTTGACTTTTTTTATAAGTTTTTTACTCCATTATTACAAGGGCAAGGAAAGATTAAGGAAGTGTCGATGATAGATGTGGTCACGCAGATAATAAAGATTTTGTCACTCGCATTGTTACTGTTTTTAAATTTCGGTCTGTGGGCTGTAGTAATAAGTAATTTCCTTCGAGTGATTGTATTAAGAATCTTGAGCTATAAAACATTCTACACAAAAGAAATTATATCTAAATTCAAAGAATGCACTCAAAGTGTTTTATTGAATGTAAAAGGGACTTTATTAACATTGTGGTATAATGCAAAACGATCTCTTGTTGTCAGCATTACAAATTTCACTTCTATGCAATTAGGTCTATTCTTTTCAGGCCTATTTCTAGACAAGACAGCAGTATCTGGATACGGACTGTTGACACAGTTGGTTGGAATTATCTCGACGATTTCAGTTGCAGTTGGCATGTCCAATGTACCTATTTATTCTAGTTTGAGAGCGAATAATGCGACTAATCAGATACATAAAAATTTCTATTTTTCTCTTGGTGTTTTCTATTCTATATATATTATCGGTGCATTATTTTTGCTTTATGCTATTCCTCCATTGCTGTCCTGGATACATTCTAATGCAGCTCTTCCTTCACTAGTTATTGTAATTATTGTGTTGATATATAAATTCCTAGAGGGACAACATGTTCTATGTAGTAGTTATTTGACGACACAGAATGTTATTGTGGATTTTGAGTCTTCCACGATTTTGGGAATTGCGAATTTCCTCCTTCTTTGGGCAGTGCTTGCGTTTACAAAAATGGAACTGCTCGGCGTCGTTATTGTTCCCGCGATTACAGCATTGGCATATCCAAATTGGAAGTGGCCATATGAAATTTGTAAAGAGTTTAATATTTCTTATTTTTCTCTTTTACATAAATCATTTTTTTCGCTGAAAGATTTTTTTTTGTCAGTAATAGAAAAAGGGTAAAGAT
>JAQVYH010000185.1 GCA_029004515.1 Eubacteriales bacterium
TAAGACCTGCCCTTGTTCTTCCAGCTGTAAGGGTAGTTCCTGCCCCTGCACGTAAGCGTGTTAAGGTTCAGAACGGTACGGTTGTAACCCACGAGGGCGAGCTGCTCCGTGGTGTGTTCACCTCGGTTACAGGACCTAACTATTCCAAAATTGCTGCAACCAAGGAGCTTGGCTGTAACTCGCTGCACATCTACCCAGAAGCGCAGTCGGATAAACTGCCGGTGGGAACACGAGTTGCGCAGGTGGACAAATTTGTTGAGATAACAAAGGCGCTTGGTATGTATCTGATTATTACCGTTGGCGACAGCAAGTTTGACGAACCATTTAATACGGCGTTCTGGAACTTCTATGCGCCACGATACAAGGACGAAACTCATGTAATTTATGAAATACAAAATGAGGCTACTGCCTTTGGTAACACACCGGCGGCTACTCGTGACAAGGAAATAAACGCATATAACCTGATTCGTAGCATTGCACCCGATACGCACATTATGTTTTTCTCATATTCTCGTTTTATGAGCTGGGACAATGTACGAACAGACCTTGAATACGTGAACGCAAATTGTGATGTTGACTGGACAAATGCGTCGGTTGCATGGCACGGATATGGCAGTGACATTGTGGACATAATTGACATTTGCCAAAAGATAAAAGATATGGGTATTCCACAAATGTGTACCGAATTACCTGCTCGTATGAACAATCATGCATATCCTGAGCTACTTCAGATGTGCGAGGACATGGGCATTTCGTGGAACCATTTCGTACTGCTTGATTATGTGGTTTCGCGACCTGATTACTGGAAAACAGAAATTGAAATGGGCGGCGTTAAATGGAAGTCGGACTTTGGCTCATGGCCTGATGTGAATTCTTCTACACCGTTCCAGGGCATAGATTTGGGTTCATACAAGGCATCCGCAGATGTAGCGGGCTCGCCTGAAAGCGGATACCAGTTCTCGAACGGTGGATATGTTGCATACAATCAGGCAACCTTCGGCACCGGCCCTGCATTGCTGGATATGGTATGCTCAGCTGAAAGCGATGGCGGATACTTTGAGGTACGCCTTGACAGTCTGGACGGACCGCTGGTTGGAACATTAAATATAGAAAACACCAATGGACTCGATGTTTCTCAGTCCTGCACTATCACTGATGCTACCGGTACGCGTGATCTGTATTTCATCTATTACGGTGAAGGTGCAACCGTTACCTCGGCAATATTTGTACACACTCCGCGTAACCCGTATGTACAGATAAATGCTGCAGACTACGACTACCAGCGTGGTGTTGACCTTGGGCTTGCTGACGGTGGTACATGTATCGGTGCGATACATAAAGACGACTATATAAGGTTTGACAACGTTGACTTCGGTGATGGCGGCATAACTAAGTTCTACGCACGTGGATCAAGCCCACTTACAACATATAGTATTGAGGTGCGCTTAGACAGCCTTGATGGTCCTGTACTGGGCAAGTGTCCTATGCCTATAACAGGTGCATGGGAGACATATCAAACAGAGGTGAGCGACATGGGCGACACGACAGGCCGACACTCTCTCTACCTGATATTTGTTGACGGTGACCATGGCGGCGGCCTGGGTAATCTCAGATGGTTCTATTTTGAATAAAGATTAAGCGTAAAACATAAGGCATCTTAGAACCAATGGTTTTAAGATGCCTTATTAATTATTCCCTGTTTATTAACATATATTTATATCAGTAAAAAATCTAAATGTTTAAATCGCATCTAACCCTTGTTATGTATGGATTTAAGTCCATTTACTTAAATTGCTAACTTTAGTATATACCATATACTCAGGACTCTCGGCAGAGGATGCTGTTTTTGTTCTTTACAATTCTTAAAGTGTTTTTTTCCTGTATAAGTAAAATACCTGCGGATTTCGCCACTTACAGTTCTACCCTTTATAGATAGTTGTCATAGTTCTCTCACTACGACGCAGATGATTTTACCATCATTTTTAAATAAAATAAAAAAAAAGCTTGACAAAAGTTTCTATGTGTGTTACTGTTACACAAATAACATTTAGGAGAAAATACTATGATGAGTACTTTATTCATTAGCCTAATACTAATTATTAGCATTATTGTCATTAGCAATAATGTTAGTTTGTGTTATGCTGATAAAGAAGGATCGTTATAATATATTAAATTATAATCCCTTTCAGTATACACTGAGAGGGATTTTTTTATTAAATTTTATAAATTGGAGGGAATAGAATGTTTTTAAACTTTGTAATCAGCCTACTACTAGTCATTATTATTATCAACATTATTGATAATAATGATTTGTGCTGTGCTGATTATAAGGGATAGAAGTAGAAATTCTACTTTTATAAGCCTTACAGCATAAGCTGTAAGGCTTATTTTATTTTAAATCATTAAGGAGGAACAAAAAATGAAATTAAGTGGAGCTCAAATTTTAATCGAGGAATTATCAATGCACAATGTAACAACCGTCTTTGGATATCCCGGGGGGGCAGTTCTACCAATATATGATGAGTTGTATAAGAATTCGCAACGAATAAATCATATTATAACGGCCCATGAACAAGGGGCTGCACACGCCGCTGATGGATATGCAAGAGCAAGTGGAAAAACAGGTGTAGTAATTGCAACAAGTGGACCGGGTGCAACAAACTTGGTAACAGGTATTGCAAATGCGTATCTAGATAGTGTACCGCTTGTTGCAATTACTGGAAATGTTGCTGCACCTTTACTCGGGAAAGATAGTTTTCAAGAGGTTGATGTTATGGGAATAACGCAGCCTATTGTAAAACACAATTTTGTAGTAAGAGAAATAGAAAAACTAAGTGATACACTGAGAGAAGCATTTTGCATTGCAAACAGTGGAAGAAAAGGTCCTGTGGTAGTTGATATACCTAAGAATGTACAGGTAGATATTTGTGAGTATTCAAAAAGAGAACCATTGCCAACACAAAAGAAAACATCTAATGTTGAATTATCAAAAGCGATTGAAGCAATAAAATCATGTAAAAAACCTTTTATATATGCAGGTGGCGGAGTGTTAGCAAGTGGAGCTCAAGAAGAACTTTTAAGATTCTCAAAAAAAATATCTGCACCTGTTGGACTTAGCATGATGGGGTTGACCGCATTGCCTGCGTCTTATGA
>JAQVYH010000186.1 GCA_029004515.1 Eubacteriales bacterium
TGCCCTGCGGTCCGTTGCAAATCGTTCAGTTATACGGTTTAGGTACAAGAAGCGTAATTTTCGGAGCCCTGTCAATGTTTATTTTTTCCCTGGGAACTGTACCGCTATTGTTTTCCTTTGGAGCAATGAATACATTCATTAATAAGAAGAATATAAACAGAATTTTAAAGGTTAGCGCGCTGCTTGTAATAATTCTTGGATTTGTAATGGCGGCTAGAGGATTTGCGCTATCAGGTGTGATGATTAACGTGCCGGCTATGGTTCACTCATCAAAAAATAACGTGGGAGAGGCCGCCATAGCCCGTATTGATGGGAGCGTCCAAACCGTAACTATCTCCATCAAGCCTAACAGTTTTACGCCGATTGTGGTTCAAAAAGGCATCCCGGTTCGTTGGGTTATTAATGCTGACCCGGCTAACCTGAATGAATGCAATAAAGCCATCCACAGCTCTAAGTTTAGGATTGAGCAAGAGCTGTCACAGGGAGAAAATATTGTTGAATTTACTCCACAGGAAGAGGGGGAATTTGTTTACACCTGCTGGATGGGAATGATTAAAAGTAAAATTACCGTCGTGGAAGATTTAAGAAAAATAACCACTGAAAAGACAACAGAGCAAAGTGTCGTGCAAGAGCAAGTCAGTGTTTCAGAGCATGAGAACACAAAAAGCTCCTCAATAACACAGGAAGAATTACAAACAACGGTGCAGAGAGAACCGGATGCGGGCAAATTGAATACTGGAAATGAGGGCACCGCTCCAGAAGTATCAAATTCTCCAATACCACCTAAACCTGCAAATATAACAAAGACGATTCTAATTAGCGGCATGATGTGTCAGGGATGTGTGCAATACGTGAAAAATGCGCTCTCAGCCATTGGCGGTGTGCAAAGCGTCGAAGTTGTGATAGGCCGGGCGACGGTCGTGCTGAACAGGGAAGTTAGTAACGAATCCCTTAAAGCCGCTGTGGAAAAAGAGGGAAAATATAAAGTTACATCTATCTCCGCCGGCGCAAGTCCAAGCGGCACCGTAAATTAACGGACTATCACATCATTCCCATGGTATCTTCAGAGGTATATAAGGAAATGAGCAAAAACAATATTGGAAAAAAAATCATGGTTATAGGCTCGACCGGCAGCGGCAAGAGTACGTTCTCACGTCACCTTGCCGGGATTACCGGTATTCCACTTATTCATCTTGATCAGGAGTTTTGGAATCCTGGCTGGTTAGAAACTCCAAAAGATGAATGGACAAAAAAGCAGGAAACTCTTATATCAGGTGATGAGTGGATCATAGACGGTAATTACGGGGACAGTATGAATAAACGCCTTGAAAAAGCTGATACCGTTATTTACTTTGACTTTAACAAATTTGTGTGCTTGAAGAACTATCTGAAACGGTTGATAAGTAATTATGGCCATGAAAGACCTGACATGGCGGAGGGCTGCATCGAGAAGCTTGATTTTGAGTTTGTAAAATATATATGGAATTTTACGAAAACAGAAGGCCAGAGGAATAAAGAAAGGCTTAAAAGGTATCAGGACAAAAACATCATCGTTTTTAGAAAGCGCAGCGAGGTGAAAAAGTTCTTAAAAGCTACGTGTTATTATGATGAAAAGAAATGACTGACCCAAGGATATTCTGGAATGAGTTAAAAAGATGATTTATGAGCAAGGTTATTATTTACAAGGAGGGAATAAATGGAAGTATTTACAGCTATTCAGGGAAGAAGAAGTATCAGGAAATACGAATCTACGCCTGTAGAGGAAGAAAAACTCAGCAAGGTACTGGAAGCGGCAAGATTGGCGCCATCAGCAAGCAACTTGCAGAACTGGAAGTTTATCGTTGTCAGGGATGAAAATAACAGGTTCAAGCTGGCAGAAGCCGCGGGGGGACAGAGCTGGGTGGCACAGGCTCCGGTTGTTATTGTGGCATGTGGTACTGAAACGGATAAGGTTATGCTAAGTGGGCAGCACAGGTACAATATAAATGTTTCCATTGCGGTCACCCATATTATACTGGAGGCTTATGAGCTGGGGCTGGGCACCTGCTGGTTGGGAATGTTTGAAGAGGACAAGGTCAAAAAACTCCTGAATATACCCGAAGACGTGAGAGTGGTTGCTATCACTACGCTTGGATATCCGTCTGAAGATGCTCTTCCAAGGCCAAGAAAGAGTTTGGGGGAGATCGTAAGCTTTGAAAAATATATATAGAGGCAAGAGAATTAATAGTGCCGACAAGGAGTTTACTGTATGGGTCAAAATGTTAAAGATTTCTATGATATTATCGCCGAGGAATATGCCCGATTATATTTTAATGAACTTGAGAAGAAGCCTTTTGATAGGAGTATCCTACTGCGCTTTTCAGAACTTACCAGAGACATGGGAACAGTATGCGATATAGGTTGCGGACCCGGACAAATAGGCCACTTTTTGAACCAAAATGGTGTAAAGGTTATTGGTATTGACGTATCAGAAAAAATGATCAAAGAAGCAAGAAAATTATACCCAGGTATAGATTTCGAACAAGGCGATATGTTTTCTTTAAGATTTGACGACAGCTATTTAGCTGGTATCGTTACCTTCTATGCTATCGTTCATTTATTCTTAATGGAAGTAGAACTAGTGTTAAGGGAATTCAAAAGAGTAATAATGCCTGGTGGATTTCTATTAATATCTTTTCACATCGGCGAAGAATCAATTAAAGTCGATAAAATTAAGGATGATATAACTGCATCGGCGGTATATATGTTCTTTAATCAAGATGTGATATTTGAGAAAATAGAACAAGCCGGATTTGTTATTGAGGAAGCAATAATCAGGTATCCTTATAAGGATGTGGAGTACCAGAGCAAAAGAGCTTATGTTTTGGCGAGAAAGGTTCAATAAGAATACAAGGTGTTATTCCACGAGGTAAGGAACTGGGCTTTGCGATAGATACTGATATTAGGAGGACAATCATATGAAAGTTGTAGGTATAAACGGCAGCGCCCGGAAAGATGGTAATACCGCCATTCTTATAAAACGGGTAATGACTATCAAGTTTAGTCAGGTTCCTCTTTTCGTTACCGAACATATGTACTATAATGATAATAGTACATATGAAAGGGGACCTGAACCATGTCACAACAAGTGGGTACTAGCCTCTTTGACTTTC
>JAQVYH010000187.1 GCA_029004515.1 Eubacteriales bacterium
CGGGCGAATATCTGTTAACTCACCCGTATAATGACGAAGAGTATGAGGCTTGTATGGATGTTTTGCGCATTCCTCCTCATTAATTTCAATGCCTATACCCGGATTATCCTGAATAATAATATATCCGTCTTCATATATAAGCTTTTCCGATGTTATTTTTTTTCTGTAATCAACATCGGAATACATAATTTCAAGCATATAAAAATTCGTACAATTTGCAGCCAGTTGCAGAGTCGCCGCATTCGCAACCGGTCCGGAAGGATTATGCGGTGCAAAGGGTATGTACATACTTTCGGCAACAGCTGCAATTTTTTTCAGCTCCGCTATACCTCCCGCGTGGGAAATATCCGGCTGTATATAGTCTGCCGCTCTCAGTCTGAACATTTGCTGATAATCGTGCATAGTGTACAATCTTTCTCCTGCTGCAATGCTAATCGGTGAGCGATGCTTGACCTCTGCCAAAGCGTCAAGATTATCCGGAGGTATCGGTTCTTCAAAAAAAACAGGCTTAAATACCTCTAATTCCTTAGCAATTCTTATTGCAGTCGGAACATTAAATCTTCCATGCCCCTCAATCAGCAAATCTATATTATCCCCTACCGCTTCTCTGACTTGCGCAACGCAGTCCAAGGCATTATTTAAATCCTTGTTGGAAATATTCATATAGCTTTTACCGAAAGGATCCCACTTCATGGCTTTAATCCCCCTGTTCACGGCAATCTTTGCTTTTTCGGCAAACTCCTCCGGTGTTTTTGCTCCGGCAAACCAACCGTTTGCATAAACTCTGACCTTATCATTCACTTTGCCCCCCAAAAGCTTATACACCGGAACATTTAGGCTTTTCCCAGGAATATCCCACAAAGCAATTTCCACCGCCGACAACGCCGACATCAGCACGGCTCCGCCGCGCCAATATGCATCTCGATATATATTCTGCCAATGCTTTTCTATGTTTCTCGGGTCCTTGCCTATCAAATATTCCTTTATATGTTCAACCGCTCCGAGCAGAGCGTATTCCTTATACTCCAACGTCGCCTCTCCGACGCCGTCAATTGCTTCATCGGTATAGACCTTAACAAATATCCAATTTGTTCTGAAGCAATCTGTTACAAAGGTTTTAATATCCGTAACTTTCATTAATATGCCATCTCCGTATTTTAATTGGTAGTGTCAAATCGACACCCCATTTTTATATTTTATTTTTCATTAAAGCCTTGTTTTTTCGGAGGTTTCACTATTTTTGCATAAAAATATAGCAATACCCCCCTTTTTGCTGTATAATTGATTCATCACAATACAATTAAATAAACAGTCCAAAAGGAGTTTATTGCTATGAATACAATTATACACTATTTAATATCATATAATCAATACCTTTTGCAAATAATTTCTTATCTTTTGAATTTTATTTGCAAATTCATACCTTTGAAACAATGGATTTTCGACGATTCACATTCGCCAAAATATCAAAAATTCAAGGTCGATGAGCCTCCTTTGATTAAAAAGGAAAAGATTAAGCCTCAAGAAACTTGGAATTACAAGGACTTTATATCATATATCAAATGGAAATATGATGTTGACATTAAGCCTGTCAAGCGACGCAGTATTTGCAACATTCCTGATGATTATATTTGCCCTCACTGCAGTGCTCCCAAAGAATATCTTTACAGGAATAATGGCTCTTTAGAACAGGTTATTTGCAAGGTGTGCGGCAAATCATCATCTTCTTTTGTGCCTGATACGATTGCTCTTTTCTGTCCTCATTGCTCTCATACTCTTGTTGCCAAGAAAGACCGCAAGCATTTCATTGTTCACAAGTGTGTAAATCCAAAATGTCCGTATTATCTTCATAACCTTAAAAAGGTTGATAAAAAGCATCTTGATGAGCCTTACGGAAAGAACAAATACAAGCTACATTATATCTACCGTGAATTCACCGTGGATTTCTTTGACATGGATTTATCATCTTTGCCAAAGAATGCTTCCTCTTTAAAATTTTCTAAACACAGCTCCTACATCATGTCATTATGCTTAACACTCCATGTTAATTTAGGCTTATCTCTGCGGAAAACCTCACAGGCATTGAACGATTTGTATAACATTAAAATTTCTCATCAAATGGTCGCCAATTATGCAAGAACCGCTGCTTTAGTTATCAAGCCTTTTGTTGATAATTTTGATTATGACCCCTCAAGCACTTTTACAGCTGACGAAACTTATATTAAGGTTCGTGGTGTTAAAGGTTATGTTTGGTTCATTATGGATGCTGTTAAACGTTCAATTTTAGGCTACCAAGTATCAGATAACCGTGGTGTAGGTTCCTGTATTCTCGCTATGCGTATGGCTTTCAAAAATTTCAAAGACAAGCTGCCCGAAAACTTTAAGTTTATTGCTGACGGCTATAGTGCCTATCCTCTTGCTGCCCAACAATTCTTTATTAAGCACGGTGAAAAATTCAAATTTGATATTACACAGGTTATCGGTCTTACCAACGATGATGAAGTATCAAAAGAATTTCGTCCATACAAACAAATGATTGAACGATTAAATCGTACTTTTAAAGCTTCTTATCGTGTTAAATGTGGCTTCGATAACTTTGAGGGTGCAAGCTACAATCTTGCTCTTTGGGTTGCATATTACAACTTTTTAAGACCTCATTCCTCATTAGGATACAAAACTCTTAATCAAGTTGATGTTCTTAATGGTGCTGATAATATGCCGGGTAAATGGCAGCTTCTGATTTATTTAGGTCAGAAAACCATTTTAAATATGCAAGCCGTAGGCTAATCTGTTCTTAGATTTTGAACCAGAGGCAAAACACAGTCACAAAATCTTCGATTTTGCTTGCCCTTTACAGTGTGGTGAATAAATGCTACACTGTTATTTGCGATGGTGAAAATCCAATCTGTTCTTGAGTTTCTCACCGTCGGCAACAATTTTTAGCATTTATTTGCTATGCTGTAAAGGGTGACGGACGGTTTCTACTTACTTCAAGTTTTCATAACTCACTTTACACTATCGCTATACGCAGAAAAAACGGTCGTTTTGGGGTCCCTATTTGCAAAAAAATAGTGCCTACCAAAGAAAAAATCTTCGATAGGCATAAAAATCAAAGTGTTTCGATATAGAAACTTGTGAGC
>JAQVYH010000188.1 GCA_029004515.1 Eubacteriales bacterium
GTATCAGATGTCAGTTCATAAATACCGCAATTCTTTTTAAAATACACGTCTGCCGTTCTCAAATACAGCTTTGCATCTTCTAATTTTGAAAACGGAAAATTCCATCGCATTACATTTCTCTTTGCATCTTTTTCAAAGCATATGCACCTACCGCAATGACCACATATATACTGCGTATGCTTTGTCAAACATTCAATAGAATCATTAAGCGGCGTTATTCTGTTAAGTTCGCTGTAACATTCTTCACATACCATAACCAAAACTCCAATTACAATTATCATAGGTAATATTTCATAAAACCTTTTATATAATTATAGCATTTTTGCGTTAAAAAATCAATTGACATACCTAACGAAATTTATATTTGAAATTTTACTTTTCTTGTTTTTCATCAGCATCAAGTTCCACAAACATACAGCAATAATGTCCGTTGTGAAAGCATTGAAACGGACAAACCGGACTGTGCTTATCAAGCTTATAACTATCCATGCCTGTCTTGCAGTGCGGGCAAAGTTCTTTTTTCTTATCCATATTATCACTCTCCGTTTCTTAATTCGGGTTTGGGCAGCGCCCAAGTATTTACAAGCTCTTTGTGTACACAAAGGGGAAGCTTGCCGTCACAAAAGTGACGTTATTTTTAATTTTCTGCTATAACTTTACATTGCTTTTTTTGAAATTATATATAATACAGCAGAAGAAAAAATAACCTTGTTCCAAATTGGTACAAGGTCTACAGTTCCTCCTCAACATCTAAATTAGCAATCTGTGGGGCATTATCATAGCTTTTATCACTTATAATTTGCGGGCTGTCAACACCGAACATATCATTTACCTGCTCCGAAGTTACTTTTTCATCTGAAAGTGTATCTTTTGTTGCTTTTTTCATACAGTCCAGCATTTCACGATTCATATTTCCCGTAAAGCCTTTTATTGAGCAGAAAAGCTCATCGTCTTTATACAAATTCATCAGGAAATTATTACCCCTGACATAATGGCTGTACAAATCAAGTTCACCCAAAGCGTCCATAAGTCCCTGTTTGATAGCTTCAACGCCTTTTTCACCATAGGCTTTTTCGAGGTCTTGTTCCTCCATAAAAGCATAGCCTATAAATTCTCCGTTTTTACCGAACCTCTCTGCTGCACAGGTAATATCCGGTGTTTCACCGTCATATAGAAACATCGGAACAATGGGTATATGTTTTCGGAGCTGTTCAAGAATTTTCGGCTTTGCAGCTTCAAAATTATTCATATCAATTCCAAGCTCATCAGGATTGATATTTGACTCTTGCATAAGTTTTTTAAGCAATTCCTTTTCATTACCGTATGTATGTTTATCACCCAAATTATATTTTTCATTCCAACAAACCATTTGACTGTATTTGTCATTATGGCGAGGATTGTCAGGGCTTTCATCATAAAATAATTTAACTGAAAATCTTGAATTAGATATTGTAATCACCTCCCGATAACCTTGTTCCAAATTGGTACAAGGTTATATTTCTTCGTCAAAATCTTCATCATTATCGCTTTTCTTTGTAATATAATTGTCATTTACAAGAGAAATATTTTGTAACTTATCAATATCATTTTCAACAAGATATGTTTCTTTATGCTCAGGATGTAGCATTGTGTATGAAAACGATGCCGAATAGTAACACAAAAAGTTTGATTGAATGTGCGCCAATTCTTCCAGTGTGATTTTTTTTATGAGCATTTCTTCAAGCGTTTCTCCTAAAATTTCTATTTCGTAGTTTGAATATTCATCGGAACCATAATCTATTGTAACTGATTTCAAAAAACCTCCGTCATATTCACACTTGCCGAGTTTTACAGCTTCTGCATATTTTATTAAGTCATAATTGCTTAATTCATTAAATATTAGTGAATTATATTTTGCCCGAAAATGAGTTAGAGGATCAATTTTTGTATATCTTTTTACATTTTTATATAATATTTCACCATCACTATCGAGTGGTGCAAGAAGATGATAACTTACTTCACGACCTTCAGTTTCTTCAACTTTATTTATTCTCGCTGCCAAAGCATCATTATCCCAACCTTTTCTTTGCAAATATGAAACATATTCTGCTTCATATTTATCAATAAATCTTTTTACATATTCCTCAATTTCAGAAGTGTTGTTGCTAAAATCAACACCATATATACCATTAAAACTTTCAAGCGGTCTCTTATATCCATCTAAAACAGAAAAGTTAAGTCCGTCAAACACTTCTACCGTATCTTCCGAATCACGGATACAGTAATCTGCTTCCCAACTAATTGTCAAACCTTTATAACGCATAAAATCAGCCTTTCCGAACCTTGTTCCAAATTGGTACAAGGTTACATATCCATATCCTCTTCGTCCTCATTGCTATCTATTGAATATTCTTCAATTTCTCCGGGTTCTTTTTCGCACTTTTGTATAGGAATAATTGCAGGCTGCAATTCATTCAATAAAAACTCTTTATCTTCACAGGTATGAATAAATCCGCCGAATCCGGCAAGTAATGCTCTATCAAGCTCATCAGTAATAATTATTGAAGCATTTCGGTTTTGCATAATAAAATTTGCTATATTTTCAGCAGTAGGCTTTATATATTTTTCTGTGTATTCTGTTTCTGTTTTTGCGTATGCTCTTAAAAATATACAATCTTTAATGTTTCCCACATTCTCCTCCTTTCCAAACCTTGTACCAAATTGGTACAAGGTTACATATCCTCGTCATCTTCTTCATCAATTTCTTCACCCTCGGAATACTCCATACAACCGTAATCAATATGGTCAAATAAGTGCTGATACTCATCGGATACAGTTTCTTTCATATCCTGAAGTCGTTCTCGTAAATCACCTAAAAAGCCCCAACAGCTATCGACCTCGCAGCCGTCCTGCTCAATTATAAAACCATAACATTCGCCCTTCAAATATGAGTCATAAGTTTCGACCTCGCCAATCAGTAAATTTTCTGCTTTATCAATGCTATCCTTGTCGGTATTGCCATACTCTTTTTTTATATCATCATAGCTTGCATATATCCAGCCAACCTGTCCTGCGTCCCAACGGTCATTATATGGATAGTTATGCGAACACGACATTGTAATTCCACTGTGGTCATAGAGATAGAGCGG
>JAQVYH010000189.1 GCA_029004515.1 Eubacteriales bacterium
TCATTATCAATTATATATATATCCTTACCTAAATCATACTCAGCGCTACCTGTAAGGTCAAAACAAGCCTTAGCCGTTGCACCCTTTAAACTTTTCATATTAATTGACATCTTAATTGTTGGAGAGACCTGTGTTACAACCACATTATTATCAGTAGTAATAATTCTGTTAGCTTGTATGTCCAGTTCAATATTCATCCAACCTGAATTTGTTCTAGCAGGATCCGATACTACAACAGAAAGAACTCCATCATCAACCTGTGTTAATACACAGCCATGAGAATCTGATGTTATTCCACCAATCGATTTTACACCATCTGTCCAGAAATTTACCCCTATGATGTTATTTCGTATTTCCTTTGCAGCTTGAATTTCATCAGTATTAGCAAGAACCTCAATGTGAGGATTACTCGTATATTCTTTTGTAGCGGCAGAATCCTTATCAGGAAGTATTACATATTCATATGTTCCCTTTTGAGGATTAGTCCCATGTTCAATCCACATTGTTGCATAGTCTGCGGTGTATTTCACATCGTTTGTCGCTGTTGCTACATTACTCCAACCACCTGTGCGTTGCTCTTTAAGAGCTTTAACATTAGCACCTGATGGAAAATAGTATCCTATATTTGCACTCGTACCTTCAATTGATGCCCAATTAACATTTGAAAATTCTTCTTCATCACCTATCTTCTCAGCATCGTCTATTATGAATACATCACTTGAAGAAGATAGCTTTCTATTCTCAACAATTGTTTCAACCTGAATGTTATCACTACTATTAATATCGCTTCCAAGACAAACAATCTCATCATCAAACATAAAATATGATTTTTTAGCAGATAGATTTTGTCCGATAGACTTATGCTGCATACTAGTTATACCGTATTTGCCATTAAGTTCGACGCCACCAGCCCAAGGGTCAGATCCTTTAGTGTTAGAAGCAATTGTAGTATTCTTCTCAACTGTCGTACCAGACAGACGATAAAGATTTACCGTTGGCCAAAACCCATCATGATAATGCAACAAGTCATCATTATATAGATAAATCATACCATCGGCAGTATGATATGCTCGCTGATTTTCGCTATTTATAGATTCAAACGCGCCAATACGATTGGAATACATACTAATACCAACTGCGTATCCAGGTCTCGCCTGTACAGCTCTGTCCATATTATAGAACTGTTTGTAGAACACAGGCTCCTCCATTGGATTTATACTTTCATCATTCAATAGCTTTTTAGTTTTAACAATTGAACTGCTCTCCATATTGGCATAGAAATCTACTTGATTATTTTGACTATACCAATATTTAATCATTGACTTTATTTCATTTGAAAATCTCTCTGGTGCATAATCTGCAATATTAACCATTGCAGACATTATTTTTGTTCCAATATAATATGTATCAGAATAATATCTTGCCATTTCTCTACCACGAACCATATCCATAAATTGACCTTTATAGATAAAGGGAGCGTAAGCCTTATATAACCAATCATACAAGTTAGATGATGCTGCCTCTGTTACTTCCCAAGGTGAATCATCCAATATATATAACATTTCCGCAATATTAGCAAATAATGACTGCCCATACCCACCGTTGTAAGGATAAATACTGTGCTGGATAAATGAACCATCTGTATAGAATCCATCCCCACTACCTTCTACCATTCCAAGAACTGCACTTATACCTTCATTAGCAACCTTGATATTAGCAGCATTGTTTTCTATGATACCTCTGCCGATAAATACCTCGCATTCCCACATTCGGTTAGCGCCTGTCATAGTTATATCGTTTTGGAAGTGGCGAGTTGCTGACATATAGTTTGCCTTTTGCTCTGCAGAAAGCTCATCATATAAAATAATACAAATTCTTATAATCTTTTGTGGTATGCCAATCTGCCATTGCCACCAGTTACCATTGCCACCACCTGTTGAACTATAGTATCCGTTATCATAGATATAGTCCATAGCAGAAATAATATCAGCAAGCATCTGGGCGTTATGATAAAGCTGGCACCCTTTAGTTGCATAAGCAGTTGCCATCGCTAGTAATCTCTCATAAGTCTCCTGAAGCGAACGCTCTGATGTTAATCCAAGATTAGACCAAATCTTGGTCCTTCCCTCATTCTTGAGCATACCATCCCAATATGATTGTGCCGGTGAATTAATTGCAATAATTTTTGTTGCTATATCAGGGTCAGTTGGGTCAGCGGTTTCTGCAAGTAGTATTTCGCGCCATTTGAGACGCATCTTTTCATATTCCATCATATAAGGGTCCTCTTCATTTTCTTCAGGAAGAGCATTACCATCTGCGTCAATCTTTATAAAGTGTGTATTCGGGGGAAATAACTCTTTCCATTCTTTATTATATCCTACACCATTATATGGATAATAAACATAAAACTCATATCCATCTACAAATTTATCAAAAGTATCGCTTTTAAGATTAGGGGCATTTAAACCTTTGAATCTCATTGACTTAAGCTCTTTACAATATTCAAATGATTTAGAGCCAATGCTAGCAACATCACCATTAAATAATACAGTCTTTAGCCTTGTATTATATGAAAAGGTCGAGTCTTGTATTACTGTTACTGTTGAAGGGATTATAACATCTTCATATCTACATTGTGAAAACGCACCATTCCCAATAGTTTCAAGTCCTTCAGGAAGCTCAAATGACACATACAACCCACCGCTACTATACCCTGAAAAAGCACGGTTGCCAATTTTTTTAAGAGTAGATGGCAAAACAAATCGCATATTTCTATTATCAATGTTATTATGAGCAAAGGAGTACTGGGGAATTGCTGTAACACCCTCGGGGATAACAATAGTAGTATTCGCCACATTATTAGCTACGAACACTCCCTGGTCATCATTAGCACCGTATGTAACAATGTCTTTTGCATCATATGTGAAGTACGATGTTGTAAGTGCACCTATCTTATTCGGTACAACAATAAGCTGCGGCACTGAAGAAGCAGAAAAAGCCTTCTCTTTGTTACCGCCACCTTTGATTTCACCAGACGCAGGATAATATTTAAATGAATATTCTCCATTGGACAACCAGCCAAATGAAGCTGCCATTCCGTCTGTTACATCAAAAGTAAAGGTAGC
>JAQVYH010000190.1 GCA_029004515.1 Eubacteriales bacterium
AGGGGTATCCACTTTAAACACCATCGACCACAGCTTGTTCTATTGGATGATCTTCTCAAGGATGATACCGCAAAGTCAGAAGCCAAAAGGGAACAGGTTAAAAATACTTTTACAGATGTTGTAATTCCTATAGGAACCAGAGATACCAATATACTGGTGGTTGGAACCATTTTAAATGAAGAAGATCTTATGGCCGATCTGCTAAGAGGTAAGATCCCAGGAGTACGCAGCATAAAGAAAGCCTCAATTATAAATTGGTCTGCAAGAGATGACCTCTGGGCTGAGTGGGAATCGAAATATAATAATCTTCAGGACTTGGACAGAATTGAAACTGCCAAGTCCTTTTTTTATGCCCATGATGAAATGCTGGAAGATACAGAAATACTCTGGCCGGAATATCTGGATTATTACTATTTGATGTGCAAAAAGCAGGCTATGGGTGACAAGAGTTTTTACAAAGAAATGCAAAATAGTCCTCGAAGCACTGATGATTACATATTCCAAAACTTATCATTCTGGAATAGGCTACCGGAATTTGAGGAATTAGAAATTGCCATGTATATTGATCCGGCAATAAAAGCGGCAAAAAGAAATGATTATTCGGCTATTACAATTCTTGGTCAGCATAAGAAAACCAGTCAGATGTACGTTATTGATGGCAGTATACATAAACTGCTTCCTGATGATCTGTTCCAGGTAGCAATTGAAAAGTTGCAGCTATTTTCGGTTGATAAGATTGGCTTTGAATCTACCCAGGCTCAGTCATATATGAAACAGAAGTTTGAGGAGCAGTTGTGGCAGAATAAAATCTATACTCCTGTTGATGAAGTGGTCGCCAGAGGCCAGAAGCATGAGCGGATCATCACACTTGAACCTGATATTAAGAAAGGACATATCTTGTTCAACCCTGCCAATATAGGATACAATAACCAGATAAAGGATTATAATAAAGGAGCAAAACACGATGATGCTCCTGATAGCTTATATGGGGCTTTGCAACTGGTTCAGGGGGTACAGAGGTTGAGGTTCTATGATAGGAGCTTGCTATTTTAATATAAATATTCGGATGTATCCCTTGATGCACGGTATTTAATATATATCGTTGAGACAGAGTATTAGTTTTCATTTTGTGACGGAATTTTTTTTCTTTAGCTGAATATTATATAACTAAAGGGGATTGAAATCAAAGATAAACAACATTGACACTTGAATAACGAAGTCATATAATCAAATTGAAGATAAATCAAATGCGCTTCACAATGTGCGCCAAAGAAACATTGTTGATACAAATGCGCTTCACAATGTGCGCCAAAGAAACATTGTTGATACAAATGCGCTTCACAATGTGCGCCAAAGAAACATTGTAAGAAAGCCCATTAATGGGCTTTCTTACTTTTGGAGATTATATGCAAGAAAAGGCTATGTATTTTGCGAAGAAAGAATTATATCAAAAAATTATAGATGCCGGTGGAATGTGGAATGATTCGAAAGAGAGACCTGTTGTATGTTTAATTGAATCAACAGAAATAGAGGGACTCTTTTGGGCAATACCTGTTGGAGCTTGGAATCATCGAGATAAAGATGCACAAGATAGGATTAATAGATTTATTCAGCTTCCATCTAATAATTTGGGATCGTGTTATTATCACGTTGGAAACACTACAGTCAAATCAATTTTCTTTATTAGTGATGTAATCCCAATAATTGAAAAATACATTGACAGAGAATATGAAGGATTTAATAAGCAGTTATATATAATTAAAAATCGAAAATTATTACAAGAAATTACATATAAATTAACAAGAATATTGGCAATGGAATCTTCTAATAATAACTATTTTAGGCAAAAGATCACCAATATAAAGAATATTTTGGTGAGCGAACTTGAATTAAGTCAAGCAATAAAAGAGGTAGCATCTACCAAAGAAGAACAATGATTAGATGTACTCTAACATATTAAGACCTCTTAATCGGTCTTTTCTATACCGTACCTCTGTGTGTGAGGGGATAATACCGAAATAATATTATGAAAAAATGCCTTCTGTAAAGATGATACAGAGGGCTATTTTTATGCCCATTTTTAGAAAGGAAGTGATACTTTGCAAATAAACGAAACCCTGATAAACCAATGCTTGACGGAGCTGAACCATAACTCCAGTACCAAGCAGAAGTATAAAGACTATTACGAAGGAAACCACAACATACTCAAAAACTATGATATGCAGGACAGCCGGAGCAATAGAAAGCTTATCTTCAACTTTCCCCGGAAATTCATAGACAATGAAACAGGCTACCTATTGGGCAAGCCTGTTAATTTTATATCCAAATCCGATGACAAGAACATTATTGACTGCATCGATAAAAACACCGCCCATTGGGACAAGGAGCATAATATCACCCTTCGTAAGCAAAGCGAAATCTACGGTGAAAGCTACGAGCTAAATTATATCAATACGGAAGGAGAGTTCTGTGCTACAGTCCTGACTCCGCTAGAATGTTATGTTTTGGAGGATGGTACTGCTGAGAGGAATATTATGTTGGCGATTCACAAATTTAATAAAAGGTTCGATGATACCGCATATCTCGATGTATATAATGACGCTGAAATTCTGCACTACAAAATATTGGGTGGAGAGCTAGAACTCATAGGAAGCCACAGTCATATCTTCGGCAGAGTACCCGTTACTGTCTGCCCAGCCAACAGTGAGCGTAAAAGTGGGTTTGAAGATGTAATCAGCCTGTTTGATGCATATAACGCCTTGAATTCCGACTTGGTTAATGAAATTGCTGACCATAGAAACGCTTACCTGATTATTGAAAATGCCAAGATTGAGGAAGAGGATTTACTAAAAATGAAGTCTATGGGCATTATCCAAGTACCAAAGGGTGGAGCAGTAAAATGGCTCACTAAGGACATTAATGATTCATTCGTGCAAAATGAACTGGAGAATATAGAGCGTAAAATATACGATATGATGGATCAAGTGAACTTCAATGAAAATTGGGCTTCAAACACATCTTCACTGGCTTTACGCAATAAACTGCTTAATCTTGAGAACCGAGTGGCAATGCGAGAAGCCTTTATGGAAAA
>JAQVYH010000191.1 GCA_029004515.1 Eubacteriales bacterium
GAAAGATTACAACTAAAAACAAAACTGACTCCGTTAGAAAAACGAAATCAGTTTGTCGCTTAAAATTTAATTTTTGCCTACCATGAGGTCTGTTTTTGTACTGTCCGCACAAACTGGTGCAGTTCAACCTAACGGTATTGCTCTTTTTTTGGTCGGGAATACAGGATTCGAACCTGCGGCCTCTTCGTCCCGAACGAAGCGCGCTACCAAACTGCGCTAATTCCCGAAATTTATATTAATAATTATATTATCATTTTATACCAAAGTCAAGGCTGTGCACACTTTTGATAAGAATTAAATATAATAGTAGTAAAATCAGACTTAAGAGAGGGTGAGTCCGGCAATCTTCATTAGAAGTATACTTTTATGTGTGCTGATGATTGCACTGTCTGTGGGGGTGCTTATGGCTCTGATATTGCCGTCATGGTTATTGTCGGTGGTGCTAGCAATATTGATTATCTGCTATGGAGCGTGCCTGTGGTTTAGATGCTGATAATCTACATATGAGCGATAATGAAAATAGTGCGGGAGGTGAAGTTGTTTTGAAAATCGTTGTACTTAAAGCTCCTAAACTTATGAGCAGAATCTTGAAAAGTATTTTTAAGATGAACAGTGAAAATAGCTAAATATACTAAACAAAAAGCCTTCCCGATATAATCGGAAAGGCTTATTTTGCTTGCATTTTTGAGAAGATTGGTTTTATGCTTCTTCAGCTACAACAGCGTTAGGATTAACACCAGCGCCGTAACCACGTTCAACCTTGCCTGAACGAAGACATCTTGTGCATGCATAAACTCTCTTGTGTTCGCCTTTTACGATAGCTCTAACTTTTCTTACGTTAGGCTTCCACATCTTGTTGCTTCTTCTGTGCGAATGGCTGACTTTAATACCAAAAGATACGGACTTGCCGCAGATTTCACACTTTGCCATTTAAAACACCTCCATAAAAGATACATTTAATATATAGATAATAATTACTAGCAAAATATAAGCAAATGATATTTTACCACAACTTGGCCAATAATGCAAGCCTTTTTTTCGTTATTATTTAATATTTTTTTATTGTAAAAATATCCATTCTATTGTATAATATAACAGTAGTGGTATGTTTGTCAAATTCACTACCGAAAGGAATGATATAATATGACCGAAATGAGTTTTTCAGTACCTCTTTCTGACATTATTAGGCAGTTCTCTTTAGAAGAGGTCTATTTGCCTTGTGATCCAGCCCAAGTACAGATAACATCAACTGATGTATTGCGTCCGGGACTTCAGCTTACAGGCTATTTTGACCATTATGATAGCACAAGAATCCAGATTGTTGGAATGGTTGAATACAGTTATATAAAAACCCTTCCCGATGAGCAGGTTATAAATGTTTTTGAGGCATTGTTTTCGACAGGTGCTCCTGCTCTTGTCCTGACGAGGGGGCTTGAGGTTGTGCCCGGTATTCTACAGACGGCGAAGGCACATAATATTCCAATTCTTCGTACAGAACAATCAACAAGTGCATTTATGAGCGCCCTTATTGCATATCTTAATAAAGAACTTGCTCCAAGAATCACTCGTCATGGTGTGCTTGTTGAAATATATGGTGAGGGTGTACTTATCCTTGGTGAAAGCGGTATTGGTAAAAGTGAAATCGCTATCGAGCTTGTTAAGAGAGGCCACCGCCTTGTTGCAGATGATGCTGTTGATATTAGAAAGGTATCAGCTATTTCTCTTATTGGTAGCTCACCAAAGGTGATTCGCCATTTTATTGAGCTGCGTGGTATAGGTATTATTGATGTTAAGAGAATATTTGGTATCGGTGCGGTTAAGGATACAGAGAAGATAGACCTTATTATACATCTTGAAAGCTGGCAGCAGGGCAAGGCTTATGACAGACTTGGTCTTGTTGATGAATATACAAATCTCCTTGGGATTGATATTCCATCCCTTGTTGTTCCTGTTAGCCCGGGTCGAAATCTCGCAGTAATCCTTGAGGTTGCAGCCATGAATATAAGACAGAAGCGCATGGGATACAATGCGGCAGAGGCGCTTAACAATCGTCTTATTGCAGAGATGAACGGCGGAAACCAGTTTGATGATGGATTTTAATATATAGATAAACAAAAGTATATACTAAGGGGTAGATTTATTATGAAGCAGTTTTTAGGGGTAGATTTAGGCGGTACAAATATAGCGGTTGGTCTTGTTAATGAGGAAGGACAGATTCTTCATCAGGAGTCAATACCTACTCGCGCAGAGAGAACAGATGTAGAGATTGTTAAGGATATTGCTAATCTCTGTAAGAAGATAATCGAGGAAACAGGCTCAAATCCCGAGTGGATTGGCATTGGTGCTCCTGGTTCAATGGATAGCAAGAATGGTGTTATCATTTATTCTAATAATATCAATATGAGTAATACTCCGGTTCGTAAGATTATCCAGGAAGTAATTGACCTTCCTGTATATCTCGGCAATGATGCTGACTGCGCTGCTCTTGGTGAAGCTTATGGCGGTGCAACAAAGGGTGTTGACAATTCAGTTATGATTACTCTCGGCACAGGAGTTGGCGGTGGAATTATCATTGATAAGCGTATCTACAGCGGTTTTAACTTCTGCGCAGGTGAGCTTGGTCATACGGTAATTGTTGTTGATGGCGAGCCTTGCTCTTGTGGCAGAAAGGGTTGCTGGGAAGCTTATTCATCAGCTACTGCTCTTATCAGAATGACTCGCGAAGAAGCTGAAAAGAATCCGGATGGCATGATTTATAAAACAGTTGATGGTGACCTTGACAAGATTAATGGTAAGGTAGCTTGGGACTGTATGTTTGCAGGTGATGAGGGTGGTAAGAGGGTTATCGACCGTTATCTTAAGTACCTTTCAGAGGGTCTTGCAAATATTATCAACATATTCCAGCCTGAGGTATTAGTAATCGGCGGTGGCGTATCAAATCAGAAGGATAACCTAGTTAAACCGCTTAATGAGCTTATTAGTAAGCTTCGTTATTCAAGAGAGGGTATTCCGCAGACAATAATTAAAGTAGCAGAGCTTGGCA
>JAQVYH010000192.1 GCA_029004515.1 Eubacteriales bacterium
CTTTTTTTGAAATTGCCATTCCATTAGTAGGTATTTCTTTTTGTTTAAATAAACTTTTCATAATTATACCTCTAAAAATCAAATTGCTGTAAAGTTTCTTCTTCTCTAATAAGATTTTTCTATATTATAACATACATCTAAAGAAAAGCAATACTTTACATAAAAATAAACATTGCATGTTTTTATTTAATAAGTTATTATTAAATTGGAATTGGAGGGAATGAGATGAAAACGATTTATTTAATTGGAAATGCGCATTTAGACCCTGTTTGGCTGTGGCGTTGGCAGGAGGGTTTTGCCGAAATAAAGGCAACTTTTAAAAGCGCGCTTGACAGAATGAGAGAATTTGATGATTTTCAATTTACCAGCGCATGTGCGCTTTATTATGAATGGGTTGAGAAGAATGAGCCGGCATTGTTTGAAGAAATTAAGCAGAGGGTAAAAGAAGGAAGATGGCATATTGTCGGAGGGTGGTTTATTCAGCCTGATTGCAACATACCCTGCGGAGAGTCTTTTGCACGTCACGGACTTATTTCTCAGAGGTATTTCATGGACAAGTTCGGTGTTTTTGCCAAAACGGGGTATAATGTTGATTCGTTTGGGCATCATGCAAATTTGCCGCAGATATTAAAAAAGAGTGGCATGGATAACTATGTATATATGCGCCCGGGCAAACATGAGAAGGATATTCCTAGTCTATTTAAATGGGAAAGTACGGACGGAAGTTTTGTGAACACCTTTCGAATACCACTCTTTTATAACATTAATCTTGAAAGGATGGATACATTCGATAAAATCAATAATATGGCGCAAAATGAGGATATAGACTATATGGCATTTTACGGTGTGGGTAACCATGGCGGTGGCGCAACTGTAAAGCTATTGGACGCAATTCATGAAATGGACAGAGAGATTTTTGTGTTTTCAAACTGTGACGAATACTTTGACATGGTAGCGGATTTGCCAATGCAGAGTATAAAAGATGACTTACAGTTTCACGCAAAGGGCTGTTACAGTGCGCATTCAAAGATTAAACATGACAACAGATTATGTGAGCATAATGTTTTGACAGCGGAGAAGTTTGCAGTTTTGTCTAAAAAACTTTGTAATACAACTTATCCAAAAAAGAAGTTGACAAAGGCTTGGAAAAACATTCTCTTTAATCAGTTTCATGACATTTTGGGCGGCTGCTCCATTAAGGATGCTTACACCGATGCGGCATATCTGCATGGTGAGGCTATGAGCATAAGCGAGCAGACAATCAATTTTGACATGCAAAAGATTTCATGGAATATAGATACTTTGGGTGATGCAAAGCCAACAGGGGAAAAAGATGATTGGAAGATTTGGGAAAATGAGGAGATTGGAACACCTGTGGTAGTATTTAATCCCTTACCTTGGAAAATAAAAAGCGGTATACAAGTCAATGCGCAGGCAAAGAAAATTATGTCGGAGGAGGGCGAAAACCTGCCCATACAAATTATAAGAGGAAAACAGACTAATGTAAACGATAAATTCGACACGCTGTTTATGGCAGAAGTTCCTGCCTTGGGATATGCTACCTACCGAATGTTTTTGAAGTCTGAGAAGGAAAAAGATTTTGAAAATCCATTCTATACCTCTGAATATGTTCTTGAAAACAAGCTGGTAAGGGTGAGTTTTGATAAGATAAGCGGCGAAATTTCAAGTTATTTTGACAAATCAGCAGGAATGGAACTTTTGTCGGACACGCTCTCAGCGGTCTTGATGGACGACACGCAAAACGACACATGGGCACATGACAGAAAAAACTTTAAGGATAGGCTTGGAGAATTTTGCGGTGAGAGTATAAAGCTGATTGAAAACGGACCTGTACGCTCGGTAATGCGAACGGTATCAAAGTATAAAAATTCAATTCTTTACCGTGATTATATCCTATATGCAGATAAGGTGGAAATCGAAGTGCAAGCAAGGGTAGATTTCTTTGAAAAACATGCGATATTGAAATTGCAGTTTCCTGTAAATACAGCAAAACCTAAAGCTTTGTGTGAGATTCCATATGGTTTTATTGAACGCAAAACAGATGGCGATGAACAGGTTTGCGCTCAATGGTTTTGTGTGAAGGATGAGCAAAGTAACTGCGGGCTTGGGATTGCAAACAATTCAAAGTATAGCTTTGATGTTGAGGGAAGTACTGCTTCTCTTACAGTGCTTAGAAGTGCCATTTTTGCAGATCATTTTGGTGAGAGAGATGAGTTTTGCGAATTTATGGAGCAAGGAATGCAAGAGTTTTCATATATGTTGTTTCCACATATATCTATTGAGGAGACGACAAAAAAAGCATATGAATTAAATGTGAAAGCCAGACATATAGTGGAAACATTCCATAAGGGAACACTCAAAACGCAATTTTGCGGCATTGATATTTCAGCGAATAATATTATAGTGAGTGCATTAAAACAATCTGAAGATGAGAATGGTTTTATTCTGCGTTTGGTTGAAATCAAAAATAAAGACACAAAAGTGAGAATTAACATTCCGCTTTTGAACACAGAATTTGAAACAGAATTTTCACATAATGAAATAAAAACATTCTTGATTGACGATAAGAGCAATGTACGGGAAGTCAACTTAATAGAGTGGTGATATAGCAAAGGGGCTGTAACAAATCACCTCTAAGAAACAGAAAAAAACTCGTTCATCTGAAAAGATGGGCGAGTTTTTTGTATAGCAGTCGGTTTTTATCAGAGTAGCAAAAAGGGGCTGTAACAAAAGCCCCTTTAGGTTTAGTACTATTTTTCATTTAAAATATGCTAAGGTAATATATTTAACGTGAATTAGTATAATATCAAAGATTATTCAGCGTCCTCGTCTAAAACTTCATCAGTATCTTTATCTGAATCAGCATCTTCGTCAGCATCCGTTTCGTCAGCATCCTCATCCAATACAGTGTCCTCGTCAACAACTTCGTCATCTTCAACATCTATATCTTCAGTATCTTCGTCTGAGATAACATCCTCTTCAACGTCAGTTTCTTCCTCAGTATCTCCCG
>JAQVYH010000193.1 GCA_029004515.1 Eubacteriales bacterium
GTATGGGGCGGTGGCTGCGAAAATGGCTGGAGTTCCAGTACGACTGTATTGTCAATGGGGAATGGTGTATGTGACTATGAAGGGGATAAAACGTAAGGTTTTCGAGAATATTGAGCGTATGGTTTGTCGTTTCTCTACCCATGTACAGCCTGACAGCAAAGGCAATTTGGACTTCTGCCGTGCCAATGGTCTCTACAATGAGAATAAGAGTTGTGTCATTTGGAATGGTAGCGCAAAGGGATTGAATTTAGAAGCATATGATATCAGCAAGAAAGAGGAGTATGCTCACGAGATAAAACAACAGTATGGTATCCCTGAGAATGTTCCAGTTATAGGATTTGTAGGTCGTTTGGGCAGAGAGAAAGGTTGTCATGAATTGTTCCGTGCATTCCAACGCGTGAAGAAGGAATTCCCAACTGCCAAGCTACTTTTTGTAGGTCCGATAGAGAAAAAAGAAACCATGGAGCCTAATATACTGCATTATTTTGAGACATGTGACGACATAATCAAGACTGATCGTGTGAACCATGTAGAGAAATACACATCAGCCATGGATGTGTATGTGCTGCCTAGTTATCGTGAAGGTTTTGGTATGGGGGTCGTTGAAGCATCTGCTATGGGGGTTCCTGTTGTAGTAACCAAATATCCAGGTCCTTCGAGTGCAATGGAAGAGGGAATAAGTGGTTATTCTGTACCAGTGAAAGATGTGGATCAGTTAACTGAATATATCCTACAGTTCCTCCGCAATCCATCCTATGCGAAAAAAATGGGACTTCAAGGTCGTAAGTGGGTCGAAGAACGCTTCGATCAAAAAGTCTTTATTCAGAAGTATATGGAGAACCGTATGGAGTTGTTGGGAATAAATTGAACAATTTGAATTTTATGAAGAAAGAAGTAATACAGAAAATTCTACAGAAACATTCGTATTTGAGAGATAAATTGTTCTGTAGAGGTTATGTAATAACAAACTCAATTATTAGTGAGAAGGATTATCCTTTCTATGGACTTTGGATTAAGAGAACTATAGACGAATACACTCTTCTTGTTTCACCTAAACAACACAGTTATATTTATAAAGGCAAACAAGGTACATGGGTGTTGATAGGTCATGCATATAATCCAGTTACTATGGATAGTGATGAAATGACTATTCTGAAAAAAATGGATGAGGCCAATGATTTTATCAATGTACTTAATGAATTGACAGGCGTATTTACTTTACACATAATTAAGGATGGAATAATCCGAGTATATGGTGATGCTTCATGTATGCAGTCTACCTTCTATGGGCTGATAGAGGGCAAAACTTGGCTTTCAACTCATGCCAACCTTATTGGTGATTTATGCAACCTCTCGTGGAGTTCATACGTAAAAAAACTTGCTAGCTACAAGTTCTTTCCACTTTTAGGTAATTCTCTCCCTGGAAATTTGACTCAGTTTACAGAAGTTGAGCGTTTGATGCCAAACTGCAGTGTGCAAATTGGGGGGGGGTAAATTATTGATTGAACGATTCTATACACCTAAGCGTCTGTTGTTGAACAGTGATGCTATTGTTAGTGAGGTTGCCAGATTGCTACACAATAATCTAGAACTGATTGCCAGAAAATGGGAAAAGCCAGCAATTTCTTGTACTGGTGGTTGTGATAGTAAAACCACTATGGCGTGTGCTGTAGGCTTATATGATAAGTTCCGCTATTTTAGTTATATCTCAAATGACTCAGAAAAGGTAGATGCAGAGGCTGCAAAAAACATTGTTAATGCATTTGGTCAAAATCACAAGATATATAAAATTCCAGATACAGATAATGCATTCCAAGAATTGGAAGATACACGCTCATTGCTTTTTTGGAACACTGGTGCACTTTGTGAAAACAACCGTAATGATGTTCGAAAGCGCAAGTTTTTTGAAGATACAGAAGACTTTGATGTGGAGGTAAAATCGTGGGCATCGGAGATAGGTAGAGCTTATTACAGCAAACGTTTTGCAAATCGAAAGAGTTTTGGAAAAAAGCCAACTCCTCGCAAGTGTACGGCCATGTACAAGTTTTTCCTCCACAATAGACCATTAGTATGGAAAACTGACAAGGTTTTCAAAGAGTGGTTGAATAAGTACTTCAAGCAAGATGAAGAGCATCCTATTGATTGGCAAGAGCAATTATTTTGGGAGTTTCGTGTTCCAAGTTGGAATGGGCTTGTTATCACGGGTGAACATCGTTACAGCTTCGATATAACAATCCCATACAACAACAGAAAGTTAATAGAATTGTTAGTTAGTGTTCCCATAGAGGAAAGAATTAATGATACTATTTATTCAAAGGTTCGCTTAAAAATGAATCCTGAGATTGATAAGACCGGTATTGCGATTACAAACGTAAAGCATACTAACAATAGAGCTAAAGCTGAGAATATCTATTATTGGGTAATGACTCATATGATATTCTAAATCATGCAGATTGGTCCATGTGAATAGTTGTATAAATTATTTCAAGAGCCATCATACTGTGAGGGATGTGGATCATTTAACAGAATATATCCTCCCGTTCTTTCGCAATCCATCCAATTCAAAAAAACGTGACTTCAAGGTCGTAAGTGGATTGAAGAACGCTTCAATCAAAAAGTCTTTATTCAGAAAGTATATGGATAACCATATGAAGTTGTTGTGGGGGGCAAAGTAAATCAGTAAGTAGGTAAGTTCTACAGAGCTAATATCTAGACGTATGGAGAAAAGCCCATTGAAATAGTAGAACTTGATATGGGAGAAATACCTTGGCTATGAAAAGTACAATTATCGAATTAGCCGTGAAGAATCCAAAAATCTTACTTTACATTTCCTAACTCCCATAGGCAGTCCCTTAAATCAACGTATGGCAGAGAATATCCCATATAGTCAATCCCAATTAAATCTTTTGTCTATTTCAATGGTATTAACAGTTGATGGATATAGATCTATTTTGGTAGTAATACACCTGGATCAAAAATAAAACAATCAGCCACTCAAATGATTAATT
>JAQVYH010000194.1 GCA_029004515.1 Eubacteriales bacterium
TTATTAGTCTATTACCTTTCTTTATATATCCTGAACTCTTTTTTTATCTTATATGACCGAGGAACTATTCATATCATTTGTAATGATGAGTTCTGCTATTGAGGTATATTTTAGATGCTTTATTTAGCATATATTTTTATTTCTCTACCATAATGAATTAAATAGTCTTATTTAGAAAAACATGTCAAGATTTGTTCCCGTTATTATTTATATCTTTTTTTCTTCCAATCTTAATATTTGGGCATCGGATGGGGAGCCTCAAAAAAAACTATAAAAATAGGTGGAGCTGTACGGTTTAATATTGCTTCAGAAAACTATGAATCTGCTGCTAGGCCTTTAGATTCTTATATTAAATTAGATACATGGTTTTTGTCAGTAGATGCGGGATATGAGGATTTTGATTTAAGTTTTCAATATAGGCTTTATCCCGGATCAAAAGCACATTTTATACATCATGCCTATGTTGGATACAGGTTAAATGATAGTTGGTATGCAAAATTAGGAGTTTTTCAAAAACCATTTGGGATAGCGCCGTCTGCATCTCATTCTTGGTGGTTCCAACTTCCATATTATATGGGACTGGAAGATACTTACGCAACCGGCATAGGTGCTGAATACAAGATCGAGAAGCTATCTGTTGATATGGCATATTTCAGACAGGCTGCACCAAAAGGTTTCTTAAGTTCAGAGTATGAAGATAATACTGTAGGAAACAGCCGTTTTTCATATACTATTGTTCCCACAACATGGCTTACTGGAGCCAACAGAAGTAAAGCTTCCATCCGCGAACTAGACCAATTTAACATGTGTATATGTTATCAATTGACAGAGATCGCAGAAGTTGGCATATCCGGACAGTTGGGTAGTATCTATAATGAGACCTTGAATAAAAGGAAATGGAACTTGTCCTGGGCGATACACTCAGTATTCAATTATCGAAGATGGAATTTAAAGGCTGAAATTATTGGGTATAATTATAAATCTCAAAATGACAAAGGAGAACTTTTAGATGCCGTACAAATGGCTGCTTATGGCTCTCCTTATGATGTGGCAAGCAAAGGATTTGTATACCTGGCAGGAATATCATATACTATTCCTATAAAAAGGAAATTCATAAAAAGTATAGAAGCATATGTAGATTACTCAATAGCTGACAAAAGTAGAGCCGGATATAACAATACTCATCATTTAATACCCGGAGTATCCATTGCTTCGGGACCTATTTACACATACATAGATATGGCTATAGGAAAGAATCACCCATGGCTTACGAGCAACTTTGGAGAAGGACTTGCACAAGGTAGCGATAATGCCAGATGGAATAGCCGTTTTAATATAAATATCGGATATTATTTTTAAAATCAACACATTACAACAAGTGAAAATAAAACAATATATAATATGATAAAAAGCAAATTACCTTTTCGAACGACATTAACCAAATCAGTTGCTCTACCAGGGCTAATTGTTATACTTTTTGTATCCCTTTATTGTGGCTTCTTCCCTGAACAAGCCAATAAATCTCTGTCGGTTGTGAAAACCTATTTTTTTAACAACCTGAGTTGGGTTTATGTATTGATGGTAACTTTGTTCGTTCTGTTTCTTATTATTATAGCTTTAAGTAAACTTGGCAATATTCGCTTAGGTTCGGATAATTCCCGGCCTAAGTATAGCTTCTTTTCATGGATAGCAATGCTGTTTGCAGCCGGTATGGGAATCGGGCTTATGTATTTCGGTGTGGCAGAAACAATGTCTCATTATGCAAATCCGGCTATAGACGATACGCTTCAACGAGCAAAAGAAGCCCAATTATACACTTTTTTCCATTGGGGAATACATGCCTGGGCCATATATGCTGTGGTGGGATTAGTACTGGCTTATTTTGCCTATCGTTATAAATTGCCGTTGGCAATACGAAGCGGTTTATATCCTTTGTTGAAAGATAAAATATATGGTCCAATCGGAAATATTGTAGATACTTTTGCGCTATGCAGTACATTTTTCGGAATTGCGACAACTTTGGGATTTGGTGTTGTACAGCTAAATGCAGGATTGCAAAGTATAGGATTGGTGTCAGAGAACAGTTTTACATTTCAGGCTATTATCGTTATTGTAGTCATGGGTATCGCTATCTTTTCAGCTTTTACAGGCGTAGATAAAGGTGTGAAGCGATTAAGTGAACTGAATCTGTCTCTCGCTTTTATTCTGATGGTATTTATTTTGATTGCGGGACCAACAATATATATACTTAGTACCTTTAGTGAAGGTATCGGTTATTACATCAGTAATTTAACAAATCTAACCTTTAATACTTTTGCCTATGAAACAGAAGCTCAGGGCTGGTTCTCGGGCTGGACAATTATGTATTGGGCCTGGTGGATATCATGGTCTCCGTTTGTTGGGTTGTTTATTGCACGTATATCGAAAGGGCGTACCATACGTGAGTTTATTATAGCTGTACTACTGATTCCTTCCTTATTCTATTTCTTATGGATGACTATATTTGGCAGTAGTGGTGTTTGGCTGGATAAATTCGTAGCAAATGGAGAGTTGAGCCTATTGGCAAACGATCCGGATACTCTCCTGTTTCGCTTTTTTGAATATTTTCCATTTACAGGCTTATTGAATATAATAGCAATCTTGATGATTGGGGTTTTCTTTGTTACTTCGGCAGACTCCGGGATATTGGTTATGAACAGTATAGCATCCGGTGATAAAAAGAACTCGCCGAAGTGGCAAAATATATTTTGGGGTGTACTACTCATCATTCTCTCTCTTACACTGCTTCGGGCAGGAGGTTTGGCCTCACTGCAGACGATGACTCTCATTTCCGCATTACCCTTTGGGTTGAGTATGCTACTCTTATGTTTTTCTTTATGGAAAGCTTTGCAAATCGATCATTTATTTCATAATACCAAACTGCCCTATGGTAGTATTGCATGGGACGGGAGCAGATGGAAGGAACGGCTGAACAG
>JAQVYH010000195.1 GCA_029004515.1 Eubacteriales bacterium
TCCTTTTGTTGATGTTGATTAACTGAACCTAAATAACAGTGTTGCTATGCTCCAATCAAAACACCATTTCTTTGTGTATCCCTTTTTTCAGCATTATACACTTTGGTTGCTGAGGCGTCGTTTTAGAAGTGTTACCATTGAAGGTTCGTTTTCAGACTCCGGTAAGCCGGTGTTGTTGATTGGCAACCACGTAGGATGGTGGGACGGTTTCTGGGGGATGTATTTAAAACTGAAATTAGTGAAGCGCAAGTTTCATTTTATTATGCAGGAAGATCAATTACTGCGTTATCGTTTCTTTAATTATACAGGAGGTTTCTCTATTAAAAGAAACAGTCGTGAAGTTATTGAGTCGCTGAAGTACGCTGATTCGTTATTGCATAATCCGGCTAACATGGTGCTTATGTATCCTCAAGGCAAATTGCAGTCGATTTACCGCAGTTTTTTTAGTTTCGAAAAAGGTATAGAGCGTGTTATTAAGGGTAGGGAGGGGGAAGTGCAACTGTTGATGTCTGTTAATATGATAGATTATCTTGCACATCCTAAGCCATCACTATATATCTATTTACGAGATTATACCGGAGATTTCCGTTGTGAATCTTTGGAAGAGGCATATAACCTTTTTTATACTGATTGTCTTGCAATTCAAACCTTACGCACCGAATGATACATCTGATAGGTAACTTAATACTTGCGTTTGCACTGTTGCAACTGTTTGTTGCTCTGATGAACTTTCTGTTCAAGGAGCGCTTGCCCTTAACCAATGCTTCGGAAGAATTGCCATCTTTATCGCTGTTGATTCCTGCCCGCAATGAGGAGGAGAATATTGGGCATTTGCTTGGTGATCTTATAAACATATCTGACAGAATAAAGGAGGTAATTGTGTGTGATGATAAGTCGACCGATAATACCGCTTCGATAGTAAAAGAGTTTGCACAACGTGATGTGCGTATAAGGTTAATTGCAGGTAATGATTTGCCTGACGACTGGAATGGAAAGAGTTATGCATGTTATCAGCTGGCACTCGAGGCAGACAGCGATTATTTACTTTTTCTTGATGCTGATGTGCGGGTTGGTGAGGGTGTTATAAACAGGAGTGTTAAGTATATGGATAGATATAGATGTAGTATGTTGAGCGTTTTCCCCACACAAGAGATGCATTCGTTAGGCGAAAAGATTACAGTGCCAAATATGCAGATTATATTGCTTTCCCTGTTGCCTTTGCCTTTGGTGCGTTTAGCTTGGTTCCCCTCTCTGTCGGCTGCAAATGGGCAGTTTATGATGTTTAGGCGTGATACGTACAAAGAATTAGACCCACACCGGAAATTTAGGAAGAGTCGCGCTGAAGATATTGAGATTTCTCGATATATGAAAAGAAAGCACAAAAGAGTGAGTTGCATTACAGGTGTGAAGGGTATAAGATGTCGTATGTATCACTCTATGAGGGATGCAGTAGAAGGATTTTCGAAGAATGTTATATATTTTTTCGGAAACTCATTATCGGGAGCTATAATTTATTGGTTGGTTACAACTTTAGGTTTCGTAGTTTTACTTGCCGACGGAAGAATAGAGGCATTGTTGATATGGCTGGCAGCTACACTGCTTACTCGCATATTTGTTTCAATTACAACGGTAATGAGAGTGCTTGACAATCTTTTGCTATTTGTACCTCAGCAACTTATGCTGGGAAAATTTATTGTTCGCTCCATACTTAATAGTAGAAACAAAACGTTTCGCTGGAAAGGGCGATCGATTTGATGTTTTTTCAATTATTGACATAAGGTAAATTATAAAATTAAATGTTCAAAAAACTATATTCACTTTTACTTATACTGCTCAATTGCATTTATGCATCAGCACAGGAGAAAGAAGCAATTTACAGGTCGTACATTTCAAATGATATGGCTACTTGGAGAAATACTATAGATGCAATGCATGAAGAATCGAATAAAAGCAACTTGCGCGAACTTGAATTACTCAACTATGAGTATGGATATGTTGGATGGAGCATTGGTGACAAACGGAAGAGTGAAGCTAAGTTATATCTGAACAGATGTATGGATAGGCTTGTGAAATTGAGGAATGAGAATTACAGAGTTTCTGTTTTGGATGCTTACGAGTCGGCTTTTTTAGGTTTTCAGATAGGACTTGCCAATTTAAAAGCACCCAGATTAGGTCCGCGAAGCCTTGATTTTGCAAAGAGATCTGTTGAGCATGACGATAATAATGCTTTAGGATTTATTCAACTGGGTAATATATATTTTTTTATGCCTCCTCTCTTCGGTGGATCGAAAGAGCGGGCCATTGAGTATTATCTAAGGGCTGAGCAGCTGATGGCAGCTGATGGTAAGGGCGATTGGAATTATCTGGCTTTGCTTGTACAGATTGCCGGGGCTTTTGAGGATAAAGGAGAAATTGATAAAGCCAACTCTTTTTATTTGAAGTCGCTCTATTACGAACCCAATTTCAGTTGGGTTAAGGATGAATTATACCCCTCATTTACTAAAAAACACAATATAAAATGAAGAAGAAAGTAATTATTACCGGAACCGGATTGGGAGGTCTCTCGAGCGGACTGTTATTGCAAAGCAAAGGTTTTGATGTGCATTTCATTGAGAAAAACAATCTACCGGGTGGAAGGCTCAACAGGCTCGAAAAGGATGGGTTTATTTTTGATACCGGTCCAAGTTTTTTTAGCATGTCTTATGTTTTCACCGATTTTATGAAGCTGTGTGGAGTTGAGATGCCTTTCCGTTTTATAGAGTTAGATCCTCTTTATTCGGTACACTTTGCAGGTGGTAGAAGTTACCGTCTTCATAAGGATATAAGTAAGCTGGCAGAATCGTTCAAGGATATTGAGCCAGACTTTGAGGCAAAGATGGAGAGGTACCTAAAAAAGTCGGGGCATGTACCGTATTGTGGAGGGGATGGTTGAT
>JAQVYH010000196.1 GCA_029004515.1 Eubacteriales bacterium
CCTCATACAAAAGGGTAGTGGATTTCCCGGATGCTGGCGATGTTTTTTTCCATTTTACCGCTGTATTTTTATGTTGCCATTTGCTGTACTTTTATTTTGCCATAAACAATATAATAGAAGATATGTATGGAATAATATTTTTATATGTAAATTAATGAAGTTACTGCGACGATACTACACCCATTCAAACCAATGGATTTAGTAACAACAGGAAATACTAATTATATCAGATCAATGACGATGACAAATACTGTAAAATATCCTGAGACTAAACGACCGCGCTATATTTTATAACGAAAATTGCTAAATATCAAATAACGTGTTAAAATATATAACACAAAGGAGGTGCAGTTCATGTCTGTTCACTTTAACCGGGAGCAATTTACCAGGGCGCTGAAGGAATTTCGAGCTAATCGTAAACAAAGTGAGATTGCAGAGGAATTTGATATAAGCAGACCAACCCTATCCATGTTGGAAAACGGCAAACAATTACCTGACATTGACATGTTAGCGAAGATTTGTGGTCATATAGGATTGAAGCCTGAAACCTTTTTCTACAAGGAAGAGAGCAATCCGGTAGTTATGATGATGGGACAAATGAGAAATAGTGATCAGGATAAGTTTCAGGAAACTATGGAAAGAATTGCTGTCAGACAGAAATACCTGGCTATGGCTGGAAAGTGTGGAATCAAACCGTGAAAGATACATTTATGCAAACGCTGCTACCTCCGGGGTATAGTCAACTCAGATATGACTTGGAGAGTAACCCATTGACTACTGATGAAGTGATGGAAGTAAAGAATCTTGCAAGAGAAAAGAGGGCTGATTTTGGTATAGCCCCAATTGGAACACGTATATTCACATATCTAGCGAATAAAGAAAAAGGGCTCCATTTTGAATGTCAGCCTTTTGATAATGCTGATTTGGATGCCTTCATAATATGGCCAGATAGTCATATAGAAACTGCATATATAGTGCTGAACAGCAATCAATCGCTGCTTAACCAGATTTTTGCTACTGCACATGAATACTATCACTATCTTAAAGACTTTCAGAAGCTAAAAGAGTTCCCGCAAATATGCTCTCTATCGCAAGTTCACGACAAGAGAGACCAAAAGGCCAATCGCTTTGCAGCCGAATTCCTGCTCCCTGCTGAAGCGTTAAAAATAGAAGTAGCTCGTTTATTAACGTTGCTTGGTAAAGATAGTATTAAAAAAGCGGAATTGGTTGAATTTGCAGCAATAGTATATACGTTAACCATTCAATATGCCCTCCCTTTGAAGGCGGTATTATACCGGCTTTATGAAGAGGGCTATATAAATGATATAAACTTGTATATTGAAAATTATGCTTTTATTAAGAAGATCCTGACTGAGTCCAGTTTGCATTATAATAAACAATTCAGTGAATTATTGGGTTGCGAAAACCATTATATTGATGAACCCATATATGATTTAATGACAACGGCTTATGAACATGGCTTCGTTTCTTTGGATCAGCTTGAGAACGACATCAGGCTTTTGGGATTGAATTCTGAATTTCTAAACAGTTTCGTAATAGCAGATGATGAATTTGAAGAACTGGATATAGCTGATTCATTAAAGAACAGACTTAGAGACAAGCTCAAGTTTGAGGATTGACGTATGAAGAAACTAATAGATGCCCGAGATCAAGCTGTTATTTTTGATACAAGCGTTTTGCTAGCTGGAATTGAGCGACAAGGAAGCGATCCTCGTTATAGCTTTTCAAATATGAAGGGAGCATATTTGGAAGCAACATTCAATCATTTTCAATATATTAAGATTCACGAAGAAGTATGGAAAGAACTCAGCGAGGATCGGCGTGATTTTATTCAGTCCGGATATAATAACAAGCTTGAAATAGTCAGTGAAGGTAACCTGTATGGTTTTGATCCCCAATATACAACTATTTTCAATGATATAGCCGGGTATGATCTATTTAGATACAAGCGTATGCAGAAGGAAAACAGAGGAGATATTTTTACACTTGCTTATGCAGCTTATTATGGAGTGCCATTTGTATCTACTCGTGACACCAGTATGTTAATGGTTATGCAAGAACTTCCGTGTCTGATGAACGTAAGTTCAATTGGTTTCGAATACCTCCTGGTTCTTGGATGCCTGAATAATCAAACAAACCGTGAATTGGACAAAAGACTAGCTGCATTATACAAGCTCTACTGTTATCCAGCTATCAAGCAGGGCCTAATTCCCCCAACATTCAACAAGTTCATGGAAGAGCTGATATAGATTTTACTACAATGTATAATACTATAACCAAGAGAAGAATAACCATGTTCAAATATTATAAAATGAATTTGTGGATGCCCTAATCTTGATATTTAATAAGACTCGATAAAAATACCTATGGTAGGGTAAGATGTTCTTACTGGTTATTGCTTAAGCTGATTGTGGGTCCAGCTCTTTTTTGTCCCCCCATAGCCAATGACTGAAGGGGGATTCGATAACTTAACTCCTTAATGCCTTTTGGCAGGGAGTCGGTGGAATATTAAACCTAAAGGACGTGAAGTACAGTTTTTATGACTAATTGTCAATGTGGTTGCAAACATTAGATACACAATAACTGCAGATTAATGTTGCAGTCAATGTTGCACGATATTAAATTGCAGCATTGAATAATAGCAGGTAGAAAACATAACATGATGAACATAAAAATCATGGGGACAGCAGGTATTGTAAACATCCGATAATATGGACTTTGTGACAACAAAATTATGGGGACAATTTGGAGACAATTGCTACAAAAAGATCACCAAAAACGACCAACTCATTAGAAATGGCAATTTAATAAAACCAATTAAAATGGGGGATTGCAAAGTGTGACTAACAGACCAAAACAAGAAGTATCTAATTCACACGGTAGAAGTCGTGGGTTCGAA
>JAQVYH010000197.1 GCA_029004515.1 Eubacteriales bacterium
AGGATATGGCGCGATTGAAAATTAGTGTACATGAATTATATCCCATGTGGAACTATTCAATAGAACCACGTCTAACTACATCAAAATAGCGAGAAATTGAATATATTATTTAGCGTCAAGCCCTAAGTGAATTTAAATTTGAACGTGATGACGGTGAAAAACGCAAACTTAGTATACATAGACTTAACGATCTATATAGAGCAAAAGACATTGGCTTTAGTGTTAACTCCACGGAGATTGCTCACCTAAAGGTTATTAGCGACTATACTGAGTGGAAAGGACGTTACCCTGTGCCATTAAAAATTATAGCAGCATCTACTTCACCCGAACCTAGCTTTGAAGAGCTATCCCAAACAGCGGTAAGCATTTATGAAAGAGCGATGGCTGAGGTGGAAAGGTTGCGATCTTAAGATATGCCATGCGTACATTGGCGTCATAACATGGCGAGTAAGTGTCAATCTTTGGGTTCTTGACTATAAGGAGGAATGAAGTCATGAATTGCGGCCACATCGCGCAACTCATCAGCCAGCTATCCCTGAAGCCCGGAGAAGAGGAGATCAAGAAAAAGGGATAGTGGCAATTCTGGAAGTGACACATGACTACTGAAGACAGCCCGCGAGGAGTCTTAGCACAATGGCAAGTCAGCTCAGCCTGTATGCGAAACACGATGGGAGAACCCGCTTATGTGCTTATCGCTCATTCCAGTGACCCTAATAAGGGAAGAGGTGAGGAATATAATGTAGAAGTGTATATTTCAGGCATTGGAGACGTTGACGAATTACCGGGAGAACCTGGTTATGCTGCGGCTAAGCTCTACGTTTCTATTCCAGCTTACCTACCAGAAACGTTCAAGAGAGAAACAAATGGGATCAGGTTATCTGTAAAGTCCAAATATACTGAATATACCGAGATTAAATCGCAAATTGATTTCAAGGGAATTCTTCGTGAAGGTTCGCATACAACTACATTTGATTTGACTGTTCCTATATATTTATTTCATAGAAAATTTTTAGATGATAATCCCTATAATTTGGGCGTTGAAGGTGAACGTATAGTTTGGGATAAGCAATGGTGGAGAGATAATAATTTCTACTACGCACCTTTTTCATTTAGTTTCACTGTTGCAAATAATGCGCCTTCAGGAGATCATAACATTTATCTCCACTTAGTTTACAGGGATTGCCTGAAATGGTATAGCAGCTGTGCCACCATGAAAATTCATATAAAACGATGGTACGAAAAAGACTACATGCAGCTTCTTGTCTTGATAGCAGCTTCTGTGACTATAATATTGGCATGTTATGACTTGTGGAAATTAATATAAATATATAATATTATATTATAATACATCACAATCAACAATCTCCTAGTTCAGGAGGGATCGAAATTTCATTTTCTGGCGAGAGGGAGCGAAGGTCCGGAATGTGCATCTTGGAAGCTGCAAAAGTAGACCATGAGGCAGCCCTGCAGAAGGCCCGAAAGATGAAGGCAGAGGTCTTCGGGCTCTGTAAGGATTGATCTACCTGTTTTAATAATTTGTGTAATGCCCCAGAATCAACCTTCTACTTTTCTGATGAATAATAAACCCTCCAGACCGCCGGTACCACCTCTGGACGGCATGGGAGAGCATTGGTTGACACCCACATCTGATGCTTCTGATGTAGTACGTTGATGAGCAGGGGCACTTCTAATGATTACCCAATTTGCAATTTTTGTTCATGTATATCTTGCCAATTCACTTTAATAGCATAATTCAGAACTTTCTGTATGGTTTTAGATGGAACAGCGAAAGAAATGCCCGCCGCATAATGTACACGAACATCTCTTTCTTCCGATAAAGAGCCCTTTATTTTTAAATCTTCTATATACGATTCAGTAGGCAAATAATCTACTATTCCGACAATAGCTCCATCTCTAAGAGAGAAGACCGGACTACCACTAAAGCCTTTGCCTGCCATGCAATCCAAAGCAATTCGTTCGGATTCTACCAGTTCACCATCGTCTTTTTCGAATGGGTATCGCATATGACAGCTAAGAATAGCCCTTTGGACATATGGCTGGACAGAAAGTTTTTGAAGTCGTTCAAAGAAGGGGAAACCTATAATTCCCAATTCGCTACCTAAGAAGTACTGATCTGGTGATAGCTTAAGGGGTGGAAGTCTGATATCAGGGATACGGCATATGCATACATCATTTTGAGTAACAAGATTTGTTCCATTGACTTCAACTTTAGCTGAAAATCGGATTGGATCAACTTCAATCCATTCATAATGATCATCGAATAGACGTGCAATGCGCCGTTCATTATTAACTAATCCTTCTTTTTTTAAATCCTCAGGAGACATATCTCTTATTTGAGTTATTTCATCCATAACATGATAGCAAGTCGCAAAAAGCCCCGCATTGTCGTCCAAATTTCCCAGACAAAATCCGGTGCCTATGAGATTTGGAGTTCCATCCTCATGTGTACCATATGCGAATGCTATCACAGAATCTACAATCTCAGTCACGCGGGCTCCAAATGCAATGGATGGATCTCGATCAAATTCTCTTCTAATGAATTTTGTGTAATGCTCTGAACTCATATATCATGGTTTCATTCTACTCATAAAAAAGCGCGATGGCAGAAAAGATACGGCATGCACGCCACATGGATTGTCCCGCGGCTGAGCGCTCAACTGTGGCGAGGTCTATTATGGCAGCAGATCTCTTGCTTCCTCTTCCTAGCCTTGATCCTCTCTTCGGCCCACGGATGGTTGATCAGTTTACATCCCATGTAAATCATCAATCAATTTCTGATCTGAAAAGAAGAGGTCTCTTCATATCGGTTCATGATTATTCTTCTATCAACTAAGGCAATATATAATTAGCATACGAC
>JAQVYH010000198.1 GCA_029004515.1 Eubacteriales bacterium
CTGGAGTAATAACAAATATTAAAAATCAGTATCTTTTTTGACGTTATTTATGAGGGAACCGCCTTGTGGCGGCTTTCCTTGGGGTACACGTCAAAATTGGACGCTAACCTTCAAAGGATGTAATGAAAGACAAACCTCGTAAGCGCGGAAGTGAACATGTAAATAAAATTGGAAACTGGGCATATTTTAAGGAGCAGTGGAAGCTTGGTGCATTTATCATCAACAAGCCTATGCTTGGCGAGATTCTTAGTGTTGGCATATTCTTCTTTGTATTGTTGTTTGCCTTCTTGCTTATATTCCAGCACGCTGACATCAATAGCATGACTGACTTTTTGAATATTCATTTCTCAGGCAATGGCGAAGTTTCTCATTACGAACAAACGTTGCTATTCTCAATCTTTGTATGGACTCACTTCTTCTATCTGTTTAATGCACGTGCTTTTGAAACAGGTGAAAGCGTCCTTTTGAATTTGTTCAGCAAAAAGTTCTGGAGCAAGGGCTTCTGGACTATCGTATGTGTAATTGTCTTCGGTCAGTTACTCATTACTGAAGTGATGTTTAAGTTCTTCAATGTTGAGCCAATGCTGCATAATGCAGAGCATCCTAATGGTTGGTTAGATCTGCTAATTATCATTGGTTTCTCATCTCTTGTTCTTTGGATAAGAGAAATCTGGCAATTGTTTAAGAAATAGTTCATCTGGTTAAGGGAGGCTGACCCAAAAGGTCAGCTTCTTTTCGTTTTATACCACCCATCCACATATAAGGTCGGCAAAATGGCCTTCAGTGTGTATAGCAATCTATTCCATTTGAGCCATGATTGCCTACACTCCTTAGGATATTTTGTCGCCCTTGCCTGCTCTTGTATGATTATGTATCTATAAAAAAAGATAGCTATTCTTTTGATTAACAAGAGAATAGCTATTGTTTGTTTGGAAAATTTTTGTTATCTTTAAACTACCACATAAAAAGTTAACATCTCCCAAAACAAAACGAGTATGGCAAAAGTAATATATAAATCTTACAATCAAAACGATTCTCTTCTACTTCCTCCATCTTTAGGCGAACTAATTCCACTTTCTCACCCCGTACGTATTGTGAGTGACATCCTTGACAAGTTTGATATCAGTGCAATTGAGGGCACATATAAAGGTGGTGGCACATCCAGTTTCCATCCACGCATGTTGCTGAAGGTTGTTGTGTATGCATATCTGTGCAATATCTACTCTGGCAGACAGATGGAGAAGCAGTTGCAAGAAAACATTCACTTTATGTGGTTGTCAGGAATGAGCAGGCCTGATTTCAGGACAATCAATAGGTTTCGTAGCGAAAGGCTGACTCAGGGCAGGCTGGATGCCATATTCACAAAGGTGGTTGAGCTGCTTAATGACGAAGGGTTCGTCTCCTTGAATGTGCAATATATAGATGGCACCAAGATAGAGTCTGTTGCAAACAAGTACACTTTTGTATGGAAAGGTAGCGTTGAGAAGAATAAGGCCAAACTGGTAGAGAAAGTTAAGGGAGTGCTTTCAGCTGCAGAGCAGGAGCTGAACATTGAGCAGTCTGCTGCTGAACTAGAAGAGCTTCCTCAGCAGGAGTTTAATCGCAGGGCCAAGAGGATACTTTCCAAGATGGATGATATGGGAATCAGTAAAGGGAAAGCAAGAAAGGAGATAGAGAAAATCAAAGAGGAGTCTGTTACCAAACTGGATGAGTATGACCACCACCTTGAGGAACTTGGAGAACGCAACAGCTACAGCAAGACTGATCCTGACGCTACCTTTATGAGGATGAAGGAGGATGCCATGAATAACGGCCAGACCAAGCCAGGATACAATGTGCAGATATCAACTGAGAACCAGTTCATCACCAACTACGGAATATATTGGAGACCTACAGACACAGGTACGATGATACCTTATCTGGAGTCATTTATGCAAAGGTATGGTAAACAGAGCGCAGAGATTGTTGCCGACTCGGGTTATGGCTGTGAGCAAAACTATGAGTATATGCTTGACAATGGTATGGTTCCGTATGTGAAGTTCAATATGTTCCATAAGGAGCAGGCGAGAAAATATAAAAACAATCCATTCCTGCCGGCCAATATGTACTACAACAAGGATGAAGACTACTTCGTTTGCCCAATGGGACATCATCTGGAGCATATAAATGACTGCAAATCCGTATCAGATATGGGATATGAATCCGTAGTGTCTGTCTATCGAGCTCCGAATTGTAAGGGATGCCCGTTCAGAGGAATGTGCTATAAAGGAAAAAGTGATAGAAGAACTATTGAAGTGAATCACAAAGCTAATGGTTATCGGAAAAAGGCAAGGGAGCTTCTCAACTCAAAAGAAGGACTGCGCCACAGAAGCAAAAGACCGATAGAACCTGAGGCTGTGTTTGGCAACATCAAGTTCAATCACGGGTTCAAGAGGTTCAAGCTAAAATCCAAGGAAAAAGTCTCTGTGGAGTGGGGACTAGTAGCTATTGCTCACAATTTGCGGAAATATATTGCTCAAAGATTGAAAAAGGCTGCTGTGATAGATAATATTGGTGTAAATAGTATTATTATAGGTCAAAATAGAGCTGCATAAAATTTATTAGGGATCTTTTCAAAGATTGGTCGTAAAGTCGAACAAAAAATGGTATACATAAGAAAACCGGATCAAATACTTTTGACCCGGCCTCCTTTTTTCAATATGGTTATAGAATAGAAAATGAGTAATAACATTAATCATCCATTAGGTGATGCACCATGGTTTCACGTTATATTATCAACAGGTTTTGGTGCAGGCTTTGTCCCGATTGCCCCAGGAACAGCAGGAGCATTAGTTGCACTTGCTTTATGGTGGGCAGGGTACAAGTTT
>JAQVYH010000199.1 GCA_029004515.1 Eubacteriales bacterium
GCTTTGATACTATTTAATTTATTCCGATAATCAGGGCTATTTAGATCTGCCTGTGTTAATCTGCCGTCTGTAATTGCTTTTTGAATACGCATTTCCTGACTATCACCCAAGTTACCTTTTTGTGAATTAACCCATTGCCTATCATACCACTTTTTATTGAAAGTGATCCATTCATCAGATGATAATACATCTACTTTTCTTTCAAGACTGCCAACTCCGTAGTAGGCATTTAAGGAAATTGTTGGAGTTCCGCTTTTTCCTCGTTTGGTTGTAATCAATACTACACCATTCGAACCACGTGAACCATAAATGGCAGCAGATGCTGCGTCTTTTAATACATCAATCGACTCAATATCATTTGGGTTAATGCCTTGTAAAGATTCAAGAGGAACGCCATCTACCACATACAGTGGACGCGATTCTCCGGTAATCGAAGCAGCTCCTCGTACACGTATTTCTATATCCGCACCAGGCTTTCCTGAGGTACTTCTCACAGAGACCCCGGCCATCTGACCTTGGAGTGCATTCTCAATACGAGCAATGGGACGTTCAACCATATCTTTTGCAGTAATTTTTGAGATTGAACCAACAGTATTAGCCCTCTTGGTCGTTCCATAACCAATCACTACCAATTCCTCAAGACTCTGAGTATCTTCTATTAATACAACATGTATTGAAGTCTGCCCTGCAACAGATATATTTTGCGGTTCATACCCCAAAAACGATACATGAAGAATCGCGTTTTCCGGTACATTCTGTAAAATAAACTCTCCTTGGGCATTTGTAACTGTTCCTATAGTTGTACCCTGTAATAAAACACTTGCGCCGGGAATGTAATATCCAGTTGCGTCCTTTACAGTACCTGTAACAGTTTTTATCTGTGCGCTCAGTGCGACCGAACAGAATAAAAAAAACAAAGAAAAAAATCCAGTGACTAAAGATTTTCGAATGATCTTTTTTCGTCTTGATAATTGTTTTTTCATTTAATTTAAATTTTTGATTATGTTTATAGAATAAGAAGGAGTTGAAACACCAGTCAAAAGAAGACGACTTGCTTGAAAATTACCAGCTTATTTTTATCCGTTCTTCATTATTCTTGGTACATTCAACTGATTTCTAAAATTAAAATATTTAAATGGCAAGGCTCAAATTTAACATTACTTTAGCTTAAAAACACAAAGTTAGAAACATGAGAGAATCCATTACTTTGTTTTCTGATATATTAACTGCACTATATGATATTTTAATAATATTCATTAATACGGCAACTATATAGAGAATATAAATTCACTACATAGTTGCCGTATATATATTGATCTTGAAAGTTTAACTATTTATTTAACCACTTTTCAGGAACCCTGACAACACAGATATTCATGCTTCTGCCATCTTCGGAAAGCATTGCCGACTGAATCTCAATTTTTGTACCGTCGGGACTAAATGTGGGATGAACATGGTCAGCTGCTGTAGTTTTATGCCCAGCTGTAAGCAACATCATTTCGCTTGTCTCACGATTAATAAGATATAATTCGCGGTCAAAATTATCACCCACTGCAAATCGTTTGTCATGCGAGCCATGCACATGCCAGAATCCGCTGCCATAAGGTATTTGACCTGCTATAGTCATCTCTCTTGTATTGATGTTTACGATACCCAGCCCGGTAGGTTTTTCACGTGTTCCTGATGGCCCCCATGACATTTCTTGTCCAGGATTGGCTCCACTCACATCTGTGCCCTCAGGCCTGTTTTTATCCACTACACCCGGAATAGGTCTATGGCCAAGAATAGCAATGGCTACTTCATCCGGACTGATTACAGCTTCGTGTGTTATCCATTCATATTCCGATTCAGGATAAAGAGGACGCAATCCAGTACCGTCAGCATTTACAATCCATGTGCGCTGCGGAGCCTTACCTCCTGTTTCCCAGCAAAATACAATCTGTCCTGGCACCCAGGGGTTACTCTGAATATGTCCCACCTGAAATGGAACCGATACTACATGCTTTAACTCACCTGTATGAATATTCATACCTGCTATTCCTGCCGGACCGGCTCCCATATTTCGTGGACCAAAAGGTTTAGATATCTCGGTGCCTTCCGGAAGATATTTCAATGACTCTTCTTTTCCAACACGAAACCAGACCCACTCTTCTCCTCCGTCAAGAGCCATATCACCTCCTGCACCCATCTCGGGCGGGGTTACTCCGCAAATTCGCTCATAAGCAGAAACCGGTTTCAGATTGCCCGATTCGGAATCAGCAAACAGCTTTTCCAGATCTACCTCAACAACCTCCACTGCAACCGGAACGCCTCTTGGGGCATCCGGCCTTCTCATAAAATACAGCTTCATCGATTTTCTTGACACGCTAAGCATACCAGAGTATCCTCCTTCAGTAACCTGCACAATATCGCCTGTTTTTTCGTTTACAGCCATAGCTTCACCCACAACCCTTTGTGAGGTGAAAATGACCCACTCGCCGTCTGAAGTCCACTGATTATGTGTTGGATAAATCTTCCTGTCGCCAGACTGACTACTTGTCAAAAACACAAGCTCAACCCCGGTCACAGGATCTTTCACTACTTTTCTCTCGGATGGAAAACGTGTACCTATTTGTGCATGTGTTGGTAAACCTAACATTACAAATAGCAAAATCATAATTGATAAAAACTGTTCTTTTCTTTGTACCATTATTAGTCAATTGAATTATTTATTAGTTTGATCATTTCTGCGCCAGCTAGTAGTACCGGACCATATCCATGTGCAGCATATACGTTAACCGGACGTTTATAATAGAAACCATGTTCAAAACCTAAACCGGTTCCAACACATGTATC
>JAQVYH010000200.1 GCA_029004515.1 Eubacteriales bacterium
TAATGATTTTCTTTTTCATCACAGCTGGTTTGCAATCCAAATGCAAATATTCAACCAACTCAGTTGCGGTTCCTGTGAAGCTACCTTGCAACTTAATAAAATCACAGAGAGCAGAAATCTCATCGGGAATAATCTGTGCCTCAAGTACTACTGGTGATAGCAAGTCCCAAACGAACGTGTAGCGATTAAATTCCAAGAATAATTCTCGTCCTTCAATATCTCTGCCGGTACAGATGAGAGTTGCAGTGTTTTCAGTTCTTTTATCTTTCTGTAAGATAAAATTTGTATCTGCACCGCCTGCAATACCACTGGTGCCGGAAATCATATTCAGCGGATCACTATCACTTGTTTTTCTGAGGTGATGCACAAGCACGATTGCAATTTTATATTTGTCTGCGATTTGTTTCAGTGCATTGATATCATCGTAGTCGGTGGCATAGGGATTTACATTTGCGGAAACTGTTTTGCGAACCTTTTGCAGAGTATCAATGACAATCAGCCCCGTGCTTAAATGCTCCTTGATAAAATCCTCTATCTGATTTTCCAAGCCGTCACCAATGGAATTACTCATAATCGCAAAGTGCAGGGTGGGTGGTGCTTGATCTGCAATTTCAAACAATCTACTTTGGATACGAGCGAAGCTGTCCTCTAAGCAAAGATACAGCACTTCACTTTTGGTTGTTTCGAATTCCCAAACCTTTTCACCCTTTGACACCTGCAAGCAAATCCAAAGTGATAACCAGCTTTTACCGATTTTTGGTGAACCTGCTAAGATGTGCAGTCCTTGCGGTATCAGACCATCTACAATAAATTTCAGCTGCTCAAGCGGTGTTGTCATTAAAGTTTCTGCATCAATTGTTTCTAATTTTTGTTTCATTTAATTCTCCTTTGCTTTTTAATAATTGTGTATTTTACAGCTATCCTCCTTTTGGCACAGTTGTGCTATGTATTTTGGCAAAAGAAAAAGACCTACATAGTGAATGTTAAGTAAACACAAATAGCAGTACATTTATTTTTGTACTGCAAGGTTACTTAACCTCGTCTATGTAAGTCTCAAATGAAATAAATATATTTTATAATAATTATTGAGGTTATATATTCAGTTGTGGGAAATTGCTTATGTACTTGAGGAATATTTTTCCTCATTTATACTCTAACAAAGATTTTTATTTTTGTCAACCGTTTTTACATAAAACCGAATTAACTTGTCAATACTATTAAGTTTAAGATAAGGCGGACTCCAGATTGGCGACCGCCTTTCAAGCTATGCACTAATCCATAATTCCTATAATTCTATTGATATTACCATCGCTACCTACCGTTGTTCCACCCATGATGCCGACCTTATTGCCGTTCTCATACATACCTTCTTCGTAGATGCACTCGTTCTCGCCCATATAGTCAACCCATCCAAAGCCTAAGAGGTAGCCTTGTTGCTTTCCGTCTACGACACGTGTATCGCCCATCTGTGGAGCAGCTGCTTCAGTAGGTGGTGTGATGGTCGGCTTTGTATCCGTTTGTGTGTCAGGTAGCGGAATAGTATCCGCTGATTCTTTTTCTGTTGGTTGTGTTGGATCAGTTTCTGTGGATATCGGTTCAATAATTTGCAGTTCTGTGGATGCCTCGGAGCTGGGCTTATTTTGAGTGCCACTTTGGCTGTTTCCCCTTGGCAGAGTCTGTGGTATTTGACACACAGTAGATGGTGGTTGTGTGTTATCCCTACTGCTATCAGCAACTCCACACACAGGGCGAAGTTCGGGTGTTTGTAGGCACTCTTGTGGCATTAACCGATGAGCAGTTATCGTCAGAGAAAAAATTGCAAATGTAGTTGCTGTAAGTGTGAGTTTAGTTTTCTTCTTCATTTTTCTCCGCCTTCATTGGCATAAAAGAATTCCCACAGTTTTGAGAGTCTTTCTCAGCACTGCGGGAATCGTAGGTTTGTAATTCAGTTGTTAGTTCAAAGCCTAATTTAAAGCCTTGGGTAAAGCTTGCCTTGGTTTGATAGTTGCAAATCATTTGTAAGGCATCAATAATTCGCAATATGGTTTTTCTATCATCCTTTGAGAGATGGTCAATTAGGATTTTGTGATTCTCCTCTACGGATAATTTGAGTTCATTCAAATCCTGCTGCTTGAAAAAGCTGTGGTATAGGTCGTCTAATCGTTTGGGCATGGTAGCACCTCCTTTGTAAGAACAAAGGATACCACAGAAGAGAAAGAATAGCTACATAAAATTAATGAGATTTCATCGAAACTCAATTATATTTAATTAAACATTGCTGCAAATTAACAAGAAAATTGTGGAAAGTTGAGTGAATTGGTAGTATAATAAAAATTATGGGGGTTATATAAATGAAAATTAGCTATAACAAGCTGTGGAAGCTGCTTATTGATTTGAAAATAGGAAAAGCCGAGTTGCGACACAGAACGGGGATCGCATCCAGTACATTTACAAAGCTGCGGAACGATGAGGAAGTATCCATGTCTATCATTCGAAAGATTTGTGAAGAGCTAAATTGCGACATTGGAGATGTAATGGAGTTTAAAAAAGAAAATTCACAAAAATAATTTTCACATCCCCTATATATGTCCATCTCGCTATGTATAATGTAGATAAAGGGGGGGCGTAGATGGTGACCATTGACTACAACGGCAACAAGGGATTTCGATTGCTGAGCATATATGAAATGTTGAACAAGGGTGAGTTGATTACTAAGATTTCTCTTGCTGAGCAATTCAATGTAACAGAAAAAACCATTCAGCGTGATATAGACGACCTTAGGGCGTATCTTGCAGACACACACTTTGCTGAAGGCGAGG
>JAQVYH010000201.1 GCA_029004515.1 Eubacteriales bacterium
CCCCAACAGATAATTAATTCAATTTCGCTCAAACCCATGGAATTCACGTTGCTATCCCTAAATTTGAAGCAGATACTCCATTGAAATAACAAAGGGCCAAAAGATGATTGACAGTGCGCCAGATTTCTTGATATTTGCTGTTTTAGAGAACTTTCGACACACTGCCCAATGTTTTTTGGTTATGTTTTTTCATACCGGAGTTTATATAATGTATTGTCACAATGCCGATACATGACGAAATGTGTAGGGTCTAGCGATTTTGGCATTTTCTTTGTAACTCCGGTCATAAGGCTTTATCAATCTCTTGCATAAAGAAACATTAATATTTCTCCGGAATGAGCATCAATCCAAGCTGAAGCTGTAATAGAATCACTTTCATCGAAACTTGAATCCACGAACCGGACCTCCCATGCCAGATGAATTTTGTCATCATCACCCTCTTTCCAGACGAGAGTCGATGATTTTATCTTGACAGTATTCGCCTTTTCCTTTCCTATATATGGAGAATTGCTCATATACTCTTTTATAATATTAGTGGCTTTTTCTTTCGTAATACTTGGTTTGGTATCTATGAGTGCTATCTCATCTTCGTCCATGGACCATTTTTTACGATAACTTGAAATTTCGTTCGTTTCTGTACTCACCCCGATTTGTATTCCATCTGAAAGAGACGGTATTCCCCTGATAATCCTTGCATAGCTTATTTTATAATCGGGAGACCAGTACTTGACTCCTTCAAGTTTGATTTCATTGATTTTCTCAACTGAAAGCTTGGACTTAAGATATAATTCTGCTATTTCCAGAGCTTCATCTTCGCTAATCTTGCCGTTTCCCTGCATCTTTTTTGGCTCGCCATCACCATATACAAAAACTAACTCCAAGGAAGAAGCATTTATTCCTGCTACTATACTATTTCCATCAGTTGTTTTTGAACTAAGTAGCCATATTAACCCAAAGCCATCTTTGTCTATGAGCTCCCCATTAATGGATTCTACGATTATTTTCGGCTTTTCAGAGATTAATATGCTTTTTGCATCTTCAAGACTGAAATTTACTTCAGTGGTGGATGGATCAAGGTATTTTGATTGGTTCACATCTTCTTTTGTGAAAAATAATACATCTTCGGAAGCGTAAGCTGCAAGCATTGCAACTACCAGTACCAGAGCTACTATACATATTTGTTTAACTTTCATGATATCTCTTCCCCTTATGTCCTTAAGCACAAGCTCGAATTTCCTATAAATCTACTATCTCTAACATCATCAGCAGATCCAAACTCCTCTTCTACTTCGTCTCCCGCATATCGAGCTGCCTCGGAAACCTCTACATTAACAAATGTGGCAAGATCAAAGAACGCTGCATAAAATCGAGCATTATGTAAGGTAAGAACGGTGTTTTCATATCCAAAGAAGGTATCAAAACCTTTGTCAATAAATGCATTTCCTAAATCCGTATGTCTTGCACTTGAGCATGCACCTGCAAACATAAATCCCCTATTCCTATCATCCATCCAATTATCCACTTCCCCCGCATATAAATGACTTCCATCTTTGAACGACAGGGATGTACTTCCTCCATGGGAATGAAGCAAAACGACATTTATAGCTATTGTATCATTAAGTCCATTTATATTATTTACAAAGGCGTGATCATTTGAAGATCCTGATACATAATCCACAATTGAATTGATTTCAGGAATTAAAAAAAGATCCTGTGTTACTTCATTAAATCTTGCATGAATGTAATTGATTTGATTTGCATCAAGATCTTCAGACTGAGTACGGCTTCTATCAAGCATGGCATCACTTGCAGATGCTGGCACAGCAAACAAAAATAGCAGAATACCAACTGCACACATCATTGTTCTTTCATTCATTCTTTGCCTCATTTATTTACTCCAGAAGCAGAATTTAGCAAACTTTTAATATTCCAAAAACTAATATATCCCTCACATTTCGAATCTTGGCATTTATGTACAAATCCTGACACAAATATGCCATTTTATCTGACACACTATCACTAAAATGACCAATATGCAGGAATTATTATCTCATATTGTCAGGGGGACGAAATGTCGAATATCTCTGCCTCTGGGCAATGTAGAGTCCAAATCGGCCGTCTGAGCGAATGTGGACTCTCTTATATATTTTACTCAACGGCTATATTTCTATATAATGTTACTGTATCTATAACTTTGGCAACTGTCCTCTTTTATTAAAAATATGAGTTACGCACTTGAGATGTAAAAACAAGCATATTAGAGCGTGTCATGAATATTATGCTTTAGACAGTTTGGTGTTTTATGCTACTGGTTTTTTGTCCAACTGTATAAATCCTACAAAAATTATAAAACGCAACTTATAAAAGAATTCCCTGAATATTCAGGTGATCTCTTGTATAGTGATTAAAATTCAATGCTAATTATGCAAAAACCTAAAGGTATTCGATAGCATAGGATTTTTATACACAAGCGTTTGCAAACCTCGGGGTTTTTCCGGAATTTAGGCCACGAAAAAACATTATTGTTTTATAGTAAAACAATAACATTTTATACCTTAAACCCCTATCTCTTTCTAATAAAAACGGGTAATTAATCCTAAAATGTTATTGTTTTAATAAAATGATAACATTTTACCATTTTAAAATTTCTGAAAAAAAGAGCAGTAAACTTGATTTACTCTAAAAATGGGTTTTTAGTATATAAAGATAGGTGGTTTTTATTTCAGAGTCAGAATATGAGCCGATTTTTGTAACTTCTAATAAAGGGGAGAAAGTCCGGATTCTCGGCCCCTGGGACTATGACAGGTTAAGGGCAAC
>JAQVYH010000202.1 GCA_029004515.1 Eubacteriales bacterium
CCATGCGCCCCCGTATTAAGCACTTACGTTTGACTGCCCATATAATGCAAATGCTCCCAACTTTAATCTCAAAAGATTACCCTACCTTCATAATTACTCTACATATCATTGTATCTAAAAGAACGCAACTATAATAATACCAAACAGAATGAATACCACACCCACCTTTTGGCGAGCTGCCATTCTTTCTTTTAAGATTAGACAGGACAATGCCGGAACAAATACAAAGCTTGCCGACTCCAATAATGTCCCTGTAGATAAGGGAATAAATCTATATAGCATTGCTATTAAAACCATAGCAGAGAATAATATGCCGTAGGCAATCATTACTTTGTAATTTAGGAAAATCCCTATGCCCTCTCTATTTTCATTTGCTGACGTTTTTAACAAAATTTGTGAAACTGATGACGCAAGTACCAAGATTAAAAATGCTCCAATGTATATATAATTACTCATCCTCATTCACCACCAATAGGATGCCGGCTATGATCAAGCATCCCCCGACTATAATTCCCGCTCGTAAATCTTCATGAAAAATCAAAATGCTCCATATTAATCCCCAGATCATTGTTGTTGCTTTATTAGAATATGCTATTGATAGTGGAATTCTTTGCAAGGAGAGTTGCCATATAATTGAATAAAGGATAATAATAAAAACAGCACACATGAAATACTTTATAAAATCAAACGAAAAGTACTCGTATGATGATGCCTTTTTTGATAAAACTCCTGCAAAGGAATATATAAGAAAAGAAATATTGAGCAATGTTAGATTTTTAATACTAGCTTTCTTATTCATGATTTATTCCTGCACGATTAACTTCATTTTCAAGGTTAAAGGTTTCACGGATAACATATTGCGGGCTGTTATTTATACTGATATAAATACGCCCTATGTATTCGCCTATTAAACCAAGAACCATTAGTATTAGGCCTCCAATGAAGAGTTGCACCGACATCATGGAGCTGTAGCCCGCAACCATATTGGGATTTAGCAGTTTGTGTATTATTGTATAAATCGCAAAGATAAAACCAAGGATTGCGCAAATCAATCCGATTGCAGTCGCAATGCGAAGTGGTTTCACAGAGAAAGCTGTAAAGCCATTCATCCATAGAGAAACTAACTTTTTAAGATTATAATTCGATTTCCCTTCGGTTCTTTCGCGGTGTTCCACCGGAACATTCGCGATGTTATGTGTTGTACGAAATACTAGACCCAAAATATATGGATAGGCGTTTTTATAGTATAAGATTTCATCAATAACAAACCGTTTCGCTACAAAATAACTCGTAACTTGAAGGTCTTTCGGTTTTTCGATTAATAACTCCGCCATTATGGTATTAAGCTTGCTTCCAAAGTTTCTTAGTGAGTTATGTTTTTTGTCTTCATAACTAGCATAAACTACATCATATCCCTCATTAAGTTTATCAATCAACTTAAACATTTCACTGGCAGGAGTTTGACCGTCATCATCCATTGAAACAACTAACTCTCCGGTTGCAACGGCATATCCAGCCATTAACGCAGCGTGCTGGCCAAAATTTTTAGCTAAACTTAGTCCTTTAATATTCTTGTCTGATTCGCACAAATCTTCAATAACATCTTTCGTTTGATCTGCGGAGCAATCATTAACTAAAATAATTTCATATTCATAACCATAGCGTTCCGACATCACTTTTTTTATATTATCAATAACATTACCGACTGTCTTTGATGAATTATAGCAGGGAATTACCAGCGATACTCGAGTCATACTAGTCATCCTTCTTTCCCAAATTATGTTTCACAAAGACATAAGTTGTATCAGTAATTGAAAATCCACACTTAAACATTGACTTTAAAGATGCAATATTATTTGAGGAAATATTAGTAGATAAGAATTCTGAACCTCTTTTTCTTGCTTCTTCATTAAGCAAATACCTCATACAAACTGCAAAGCCTTTACCCGTAAACTCATCATATATTCCATCAAGAAAATTATGATATCCATCACCGGTTTTTTTTAATACTATAAAGCCAGCTTTATGCCTATTATACACCACATTAAAAATTTCCGTTCCTCTTTTCAACTCATCCTTAAGCCACTCCACATATCTACTTGCCGCCTGGTCCATTGAAAAGAACGGATCCAAGGATACTCTATCTGTATTAAAAATTCCGGTTCGTATTTTATCCAAGATAAATTCCAAGTCATTATCTTTTATCGATATAAGGCTCATATCTCCGACTATGTCAGACTGATATTCATTAAGTAACATTGGTTGAAGATTATGGGACATATGGTACATAGATTCAATAAAAGTAAATCCTAATTCTGATAATAAAAAAGATATGTCAACACGACCAACTGGTAACTTTACCACCACATAATCGCATTTTACAATCGATAACGATAACTGTTCTGAAACTTGTTCAATCTGATCATCTTTATCCAATGTTATTTCTATTGCAGTGAGTCCTAAATTTCTTTTTTCCCAAAATGCATCAACTACCTTCATTTCTTTTCATTCTCCTTTTCTAAAAAATGATAAGATTATTTCAACAATTTCATTGGTCATTGAATCCTCAAGTCCGTAGTATAATGGCAATCGAAGTAATCGCTCACTCTCCCCTGTGGTAAAAATGTCTTGTCCATGGAATCTTCCATATTTTTGTCCAGCCGGACTACTATGCAGCGGAATATAATGAAAGACCGACATAATTCCTTTATTTTTCAGATGGTCAATTAATCTGGTCCTTACTTCTAAATCTTTCACTTTTATGTAAAACATATGGGCGTTATGCTTGCAGTTGGCT
>JAQVYH010000203.1 GCA_029004515.1 Eubacteriales bacterium
CAAGTTCTGTACCTGTTATGCCGTTATCAGCATATATATCAACACATGACCAAGACGGATTTTCAGCTATAAGTCTGCTGTAATAATCATATTGATTTATGAATGAATTTTCCTGATCGTCTGATTCACTGCTTACTCTTACATATGCAGCAATTCTTGTTATCTTTTCATCTTTTGCAAATTTCTTCGTGGGATTAATTACAATTATTTCAGCCACTTTGCTCATCTCCTTTCTATGTTTGTACACACACAATACCACAAATATGGTTTTTTATCTATCATCATACCCAACAAAATTTTCTGCTTAAATTACATCATAACCAACATAAATCTTTTGTAATGCCAAGCTTGCTTTTTAAATTGCTTTCAATTAATTTCACTTGCTTTTCTGTTAAATCTTTTTCCTTTGCAATTTTCCCGAGTTCATACTTTAAGTATATATATGATGCCATTTGTTTAATCTTATCCTCACTCATCAATTTCCACTCCTCGCATAAAAACAGACCGGGGGGCAAGTCTCATAACCTTGCCCCTTGTCTGTATATCTCTTAATTTGCAATTTATCTTATCAGAATTATTCCTGTCCCCTGATTTTGGGCAACCACACGAACTGCTTTAGCTTCAAGCATCACAGGACTCTCACCTCCCCGGCATCCGCCCGAGCCACACTCTGGGACTTGACCTCGACTGTGTGGGTGTATCATTATCCGCAATAACAATCTTCGCAGCTTGGGAATGCCATTCTCCCTCGCTTTCTGCTAAATGAGTAATACGCTCGTACCTTTTCTTTGGCAGTTCATTTTATGAAGGACTTGTCCCTCGCAGGCAGTCTTGGCGCATTTGCAGACAGCTCCGATTATTGCTTATGTATTCGTAGTTTGGGTATTAAATTGTCAAAGTTCATATGAAGGAGAATCTTTTTTCGCCCTCACTATTCTTTATAGGGAGGTTTTTTTGATTTCTACAACCATAAATTTTATATTTTTAAAAATTTCTTTAGTTTTTCAATCACCTTACCATGTTTTTTGCTGATTGCCTGTTGGCTGATACCGAATGCTTTTCCTACCTCTCCCATGGTTTTACCCTCATCATACATAAGAGTAAGCAGCAATTGTTCCTCACTTGAAAGGGTTTCCCGGGCAGCTCTTAATTTTTCAACCATCATTTTTTTCAATACTATTTCTTCTGTGTCTTCATTTGGATCAGCAATAACCTCATGAAAAGATACATCTTCTGCTGCCATTGCATCTAACGAAAATATATGAACCTCATTCTCATAGTTCTGAAGCATTTTACTGTGATCATGTTCTTTTTTATATTTTTGGTATGTTTCCTTTGATACCTCATAGTATTTTCCGTCCAATATCCAGTAATATTTTTTCGACATTTTATTATCCCCCAATTCAATTTTTTGATTTTTAAAATTGAATTGGGGGTTATGGATATCTTGCAATGTAGCATTTCCACCCATTTCTAAGCAATAAAAAAATGACCACAAAAAGTCTAACCATAGACGATTTGTGGTCATAAGTTTCTGCCATGCCTATATATAGTGGTATAACAAAAATATGTATCGGATGATGATTGCACATAACAAGCCTTTCTGCATTTAGAGCGCAAAAAAGCACCACAGTCTGCAAAACTGTGATGCTAACTTAAGCTTTTGTTATGCCTTTCTATGCTATTGTTGTTGCGGACACTTGTCCATTAACTTTTTTTGAAGTAATGAAAGGCTAACATCACAGCTGCCGACAATGAACGAACATTTATATAATTCAAATCTCTTTCTTTACAATTCACAAAAACATTTACATTTTCTATCATTGTCTTCTCCGCTTTTCATTTTTTAGAAATATTTTTATAGGTAATTGCAATTTATTCATCCTTGTTTTGTTGTAAACTTAATTTCTGTTCCTCTTTCTGAGTCAAGTAAAAATCTATGTATCCAAGAATATGCTTTATATCAAATTCACTCATTTTTGCTAATCGAGTATTGATTTCAGTTGAATATATCTCTTTTGCTGTTTTGTCCTTGTTTGGAATAAGAAATTCTAAAGAAACATTAAGTGCTTCCGTCATTGACATCAGCGTATTCAAATGTGGAAGAGTTCTCCCAACTTCTATCCTTGATAATGCCTTATCTGATATATCTATCATTTCAGCAAATTCAACCTGCGTAAGATTTTTCTGTTCCCTTAACTTTCTTAATTTTAATCCAAATTCTATCTTATTCATATCAGGGTACCTCTCTCGTAAAAATTTTATCAATTTTTGTATATTATTTGAACTCATCAAAGATTGAAAGTTGTCAACCTTTTGTTAGAGAACCCTGTGATTTTTGTTTTAGACAAAACAAAAAGGCGGCTGATGCGCTCATCAACCACCTATCCCCATTATGCAATAAAAATATTTAATTGTATGATATAATTCATTTAAGTTGAATCACCTTCTGTTACAGTCTGTTCAGCGGATTGGAATTTCTTCCTGTCCATCCCATATATCTACCCCATTCTCTCATTTCTATTTTTTTCTCCTCATTCTTCGATTCATGAATAGTGCTAAGAAAATTGCAGTAACCTGATATTCCTCCAACATCGTCCATCACATTCATTCCATCCGATGCAATACAAACAGGTGAATACTTTATAATTACAGAATTGATATATTCAGCGGTATCATCAGTTATTCTTTTTTCACATGAATCCACAATACATGATTGCATTTAATCTTTGTAATATGCTTCTGAGCAATTTATAATTACTTTCCAGCCGACACCATAATCATAAAAATATT
>JAQVYH010000204.1 GCA_029004515.1 Eubacteriales bacterium
TGGAACTGGCAGAGGAACAGAAGCAGAGGTTGCGGGAACTTTTGAAACCAGCAATAGGCGATATGTTTATATTGTCCGGTAAGTATAAGGTAATAGATGTTATAAACGGATTAGACGATGAAAACGGAGATTATTTTTGTTATTATGATAATTTTGTTGCAGAAAAGGAAAAATGTCTGCCATTATTGGATATAGGGCAAATGATAGAGCTGCTAGAAAATTTACAATTTGATTGGTTTGATGAAATATGTACCGACGAAGGGGTATATCCACAACCAATAAAAGGCGATAACCTTTGCGATGCACTTTGGCAGGCAGTAAAGCAAGTATTATAAAAGGGGTGAGGTATATGAAGTGGTTTAACGATATGATATATAACTTTTACACCAAAACGCTTCAGCATAAGCCTAAACAGTTAACATTTTGCTATTGCCCTGAGTGCTATAATGAATTAATAAGTAGCAACAGTTTTGTAAGCGATTCGTATATTAATGGTGAAAACGAGGTCACATATAATTGCACAAAATGTGGGCATGTATCGAAGTGGAATTTTGATATTGCACCCATACCAATATTGATGAAATAGTCGGTGATACAATGGATTGGATAACATATAAAATAAAAGCAGCAGAGGAATTGCAAAGACGGAAGGAACAAGATCGCATTAAAACAGACGTAGAATACTTCATAGAAAACTATGTATATATAGAAGATAGGGACAGCGCAGAATTGGCTGTTCTTTTTCATTTGTGGCAAGGGCAGAAAACGGCATTAGAAGCTTTTAAAAACGAAAGGCTTAATATAGTATTAAAGGCTCGACAATTAGGGCTTACATGGCTTACATTAGCTTTTGCAGTATGGAATATGCTGTTTAATACTGGCTATATGATAGTAGCACTCAGTAAAAAGGATGATGATGCAAAAGAGCTTGTGCGCCGTGCAGGATTCATATTAAGACATATGCCGGAATGGCTGACAAGGCATAAGCGAGATTCGGCAGGCTGGCAGGGCATGACTTGGGAAGATACCACGTCAACCATAACAATACACTTCCCTAACGGAGAGGACAGCACTTTTAAATCATTTACAGCAGCACCGGACAGCGGAAGATCATTTACAGCAAACCTTGTTATACTTGATGAATGGGCATTCCAGCAATGGGCAAGAGAGATATGGACAGCAGCTTATCCGACTATCAACAGACCGACAGGCGGTAAACTGATAGGATTATCAACTATCGAAAGAGGAAGTCTATTCGAGGATATATGGATAGGGGATAATAACTTCAATAAGATATTTTTAGGATGGGACACAGACCCACGCAGAACACAAGCATGGTATGAACAGACCAAAAAGGACTTAGGAGATGCAACTCTGGCAGAATATCCTGCGACAGAAGAAGAAGCCTTTATGATACCGGGAGGGGCATTCTTTGGAGAGATAAGAAGCAACATTCACATAAAAGAACCAGACATAATAGAACCTTATTATAACCGTTATGTATGTATCGACTATGGGCTTGATATGTTGGCAGCATATTGGATATACATTAATAATCGAGGTAGAGCAAGAGTATACCGGGAATTATACAAAAGCGGCTTAATAGTATCGCAAGCAGCAGAAGAAATACTGAAAAACAACCAAGGAGAAAAAATATATCAATATATCGCTCCCCCGGACTTATGGAACCGTAACAGAGATACAGGGAAGTCAACAGCGCAATTATTCCAAGAGCATGGCATTTATTTAATGCAAGCGTCAAACGACTTTGAGCAAGGCTGCTTAAACATGAAAGAATGGCTAAGACCAATACAAGAGCCTGACGAACATACAGGGAATATAATAACAACAGCTAATTTGACAATAGACGAGGGGACGGCTCCTAACCTATGGAAAAGCCTGCTAAACATACAAAAAGACGAAAAAAGACCGAATGTATATGCAAAAACTCCACATGATCTCACACATGCGCCGGATAGTATCAGATATTTCACAGCAGGCAGACCGATTCCGGCACAGATACCACAACCAAGACCAAACAGACAAAACACCTTTGAAACCTATGAGGAAGAAAGGAATGAGGTTATAACATGGTAATAGCATTAATCATATGTATACCGATTACAGCGATTGTAGTCGGTATTGTTGTATTAAAGGCTGTGCAACTCGGCTTACGTTGGCAGCTTCAAGCAGTAGCAAAGCAAGAACCTACAATGAATAACCCAATAGTTGAAGCAATACAGCAGAAGAACAACGAGAAAAGCAATCGCAACCTGCAAGAGCTAATACATGAGTGGCAATACGGAGCAATACCGAAAGAAGGTGATTAAGTGGGAGGACAAAGAAAGAAAAATAAATACTTTATAGATGGCGATACAGTAACAGGGTTTACCCATAAGGGTGAGCCTTTTATTTTTGATTTTATAGACTTTAACGAAATAGTGAAATATGCATGGTTAATGGACAAGGAAGGTTATATATATTCAAATATTCCTTGTGGCGATAACAAACATAAAAAGTTGAGAATGCATAGGCTTATTTTGGGGCTAAAAGATGATTATTCTCTGAACCCCGACCATATAAACAGGCAGAGAAATGACAATAGAAGAAGTAACCTAAGATTAGTCGACAATTCAGTAAACAGTTTCAATAGGAATGTTGGCAAGAACAATAAAACTGGAATTACTGGTGTGTTTTACAGAGAGAGGGAAGGCAAGAGCCCTCGCTGGGTAGCTTCTATAAATATTAATGGCAAAACAAAGCAAGTCGGAC
>JAQVYH010000205.1 GCA_029004515.1 Eubacteriales bacterium
TCAGGTAGACCTCGGCCTGAACCATCCTGCTGAACGTAGGGGAGTAGACCAGAGGGGTGCGAATGACCCTGTCCTTGAGGAGGTTTGCCGCCTGCAAAACATCGGAGAATTCGATCATAATATCATAAGATCATGTCAAAAATCCCGTTACATTGCTTTTCAGACTCATCCATGAATTCTCGTGACCCAAGATCAAATAGTTATTGTCTCAAATTTCCCGGCATACAGCTATCGAATTTCTGACAACTCTCAGTCGTTCTAATAATTTCATCGTAATAGCTATATACTTTTTGCCATGAGAGACTTTGCACCTAAACTCGCGTTTGTAGGTAAAGCCTATAACTGGCACCTAATATAAAAAAAAGTTTAACAAAGAGGCGGATGGCAGTATATCTACAGATGAGAACTGGCCATTTTTAGGTTGAGAGTCTGTCCATGGCAAGAATGCGGAATTATTACCTTCGGGACTGGCGGAAAATGCTATCCTACGATCTGGAGAGTTTAAGGAGAAGGCTGCAGCTTTAAATCCGGCTATTCGACTTGAAGAGCGTTCCGTGTTCACATATGCAAAAACCAAGAACGGAAAAGTCTATAGCTACTGGAAAGGAGAATGTGAACCGCAGCCGTCTCCCATGGTAGAGTGAGATATGTTCATTTGGGTCCGGTTCAAGGCAAAAGGGCTCTATCCAAAGAAGAGGCCTTTGCAAAGCCCCGGAAAATGAAGTCTGAAGACCTCGGGATTAATACTTAACGTAAAAGATGTTATAGACTGCAATTCTTATGAATTAGCAGGAGGCATAAAAGGTGACTGATACGAGTGAAAAACAAGAAGTATACCCCCCTTTAGAAACTGAGAATCTAAAACCGAATCGCATAGCAAAATTTTGCAGAGAATATGAATTGTTAGACAGCCATAGAAAGCGAAATTCTTCAATAACTATTTTATATATATTCTACCTTTCATATCTTATTTCCCTTGTTAGTCTTCCTGTGATTCCTAAAAGTACTTGGGGTTGGTGGACCCTCTGTTTTGGATTGATATTAAGTCTCATTGCTTCTGACATGATAAGTATAGGCCCTAATAAATTGGGATCAATTGCAGTTAGAAGTTTTGACTCACTAATTGGAGGAGGACTTATTTATGCATCCGACGAGATAAAATATGGTAATGAGATTTTAAGAATCGGTTTTACTTGTCAACTTCTTGGGTTGATATTATCCTTAATCGATCCATAAGACTCATTTTAATAAACCACATAAACCCGATCGCCTACCGAGATAGACCATATCACCTGTTCAGACATCCATTGAGTGGCCGATGGATGGCTAGGGAAGATAGACAAAATTATATAGCTAAAGCCCCGATATTAGTGCTATCGGTGGAGGCTATGGCTAAGGATTGATGGCAATTCTGGAAGTGAGAAAAATATGACTAGTTCAGATATTCTCCAGATCCTAAGAGAACATGATGGTTCAATTGAGCGAAGCCACTTAATAAAACATCTTCGTGGATTTAGCAATGGCCACATTAATAGGAAACTTGAAGAGCTAACAAGGGAAGGCTCGATAAAAATATCTGGTAATACTGCTATCTTGATACCTGCCTATAGAGCTAATCAAATGCTTCGACATGGGAATGTAAACGAAGACTGTAGTGAAGAGCCAACGGGGCATATTCAAATTTCAATCCCTTATGACAATACTTTATTTCGAGTTTTGGACGAGTCGGATGCATTATTGGCGGAGATCACAGTGGACGAAGGAATGGTAGATCTGCTCAAGGCAATTTGGAGACATGGGATATCAACCAATCACTCATGCCAAGGAATAGAAGGTGAAGAGGCTTGGATACGTTTTGTGTGGTATAGAGATGTGGATCGCTTTAATAGATTGGTCGGGCATCTTTCAAGGCATTCAGGTGAGAATAAGTGGACTTTCCACAAATCGGGCCTTGAAATTTCATTCCCACCAAAAGATATAGCGAGGATAACTGAAGAGTTGAATAATCAAGCTGTAACATAAACACGAGTTGCTTAACTTCTGAACAAAATAGCATGACCACCAAACGAAGAATGGATGAGATATAATTTCATTGCTTCGTGGTTCGAATTATAGGCTACCAGAGAGTCTAATTCTATTCAACATCTATCTCTATCTGCAGCGATTTTCTTTCTTATGATCTAGAAGCTATGAGTTGTCTTACCGGGCCTCCGGGAGTGGGGGTGTCCTTCTCCTAGCTTCTGTATCATCTAACAGTCTTGAAATAATATCATCATGTTACACCGCTGCCTGAAGACTTATAGTGCAGCACCTAAAGATTGAAACTAATAATCCACATTCATTGCGTCATAACATGGCAAGTAAGTAACAATCTTTGGGTTCTTGACTATAATCATTTCTAAAAGCTCATTCGGATGGTTTTATCCCCTGAAAGATGCAATTAGAATACAAATGTCCGGCCTAGAGACAAGAGCCAATCAGTCAAAAGCTGATCAGAAAAAGGAGGCTTCGGGAAAGGGGGGCAAGAAACCTTCTCAGGCCAGGAGCTTGCGGGAGACCGTCCAGTTCTACATGATAGACTTCAAAACTCCCCTGGGAAAGGCCATAGACATCTTCATAATCCTACTCAATCTGCTGGTGGTCCTGCTCTTCGTCATCGAGACCTATCCC
>JAQVYH010000206.1 GCA_029004515.1 Eubacteriales bacterium
CCAGGTGGTCTAACAACTAGGGAAAAGGATTGGTACCCATTCGTTATGACTTTCAACGACGTCACAGGTTTCAGGCGATATACAGACAATGATAACCTAAGTCTTACAGTAATGTATAACTTCCCTGCATTTTCTATGAAAAATGGCTGCAGCATGTTATATGATGTAGATTCACCTTACTACAACAGTTTTTATGGCGCTTACATTGTTCAGGACTCGAGCGGTAAACCATACGGATTTAGAGCCGATAATGGCTCATTAAAACTAGATTTGCAATCCGTCTCAATAATTCCTCAATATGATTTTCAGAACTTGGTTCTCAGCGATTTTGGGTTAAACTCGAGTGATATGGTGTTTAATTGGAATATAACAGACTGTGAAAGCGACATTCCCTATCTCGATTATGACGGTTGGACTCTAGTCGATGCAGACTTAATCGTTAATGGATCGGCTCACAACAAAAAAGGTGTTGTACAATCTTACCTTCAGTATGGCTCACCTTCATATGAAACACAAAATGAATTTAGCCCTATACAAATGAAAGGCAGAATATACAGCAGATATTTTGAAGAGTATAATTGCTCTATATTCTTTTATATAATAACAAATGACACTACTACTCTTGAAAAATGCGACAAAGAAATACTATCTCTCAGCGTAATAAGCAAAAAATAAAGCTAGAGAATTCTAGCAGATGAAGTATAATAGGATTTCATACACATTGAGAAAAGAAAAAACCCCAGAAAATAAGCTTTTCTGGGGTAAATATTTTTCTGAATATTATCTCTTTGAGAACTGAGGTGCACGTCTTGCTGCTTTGAGGCCATATTTCTTTCTTTCTTTCATACGAGGGTCTCTTGTAAGGAAACCTGCTTTTTTAAGTACAGGTCTAAAATCAGCATCAGCTTCAAGTAATGCTCTTGAAATACCGTGTCTAATTGCACCTGCCTGACCTGTAAATCCGCCACCTTTTACATTAACACGTACATCAAACTTAGCTAATGTATCAGTTGCGTCAAGTGGCTGACGTACGATTAACTTAAGTGTTTCAAGACCAAAATATTCATTAATGTCTTTCTTGTTTATAGTAATTTTACCATTGCCGGGTACAAGATATACTCTGGCAACAGATGATTTTCTTCTGCCTGTTCCGTAATATCTGGCTGCTACCATTTTGCTTCCTCCTTCCAAATCTCAATTAATACTTAATTTCCAATACTTCAGGTTTCTGAGCTGCATGCGGATGCTCGGGTGAAGCATACACGAAGAACTTTCTCATTATTTCTCTGCCAAGAGCATTTTTGGGAAGCATACCCTTAACAGCATGTTTGAGAACCTCTTCAGGTTTTGTTTCAAGCATTTTCTTGAGACTTGTCTCTTTCAAGCCGCCAATCCAGCCTGAGTTACGTCTGTAGATCTTCTGATCCATTTTCTTGCCTGTTACTTTGATTTTGTCTGCATTGACAACAATTACGTAGTCACCTGTATCTATATGTGGGGTATAGATAGCTTTGTTTTTTCCACGTAATACTTTAGCTATTTCTGATGCAAGACGTCCCAATGTCTTATCGGTAGCGTCTACAACATACCATTTCTTTTCAATATCGGCCGGTTTTGCCATGTATGTTGTTCTCATTGTTAAACCTCCCTTAAAATTCGAAAACAAATAATAAATATATAGTCAAACTCGGGGCTAACGAGTTATAAAGTGGCATTGCAACAGCTTTTATTATATTACACTGTTCCACACGTGTCAATAGTTTGTTAGCAATTATCATATACAATTTTCACTAGAATTAGGCCAGACGGACCCGCAGTTTTACCCGCTTTTCGCCTGTCACAGGATAAGATTATTTCTTCCATTTCGCAGGCTTTTATCTTACCGCTTCCTACATTAATAAGTGTTCCTACTATTATCCTAACCATATTATAAAGAAATCCATCTCCAGTAATACTTATCACTATAAAATCATTTTTTTGCACAACTGAAATATCAAAAACAGTTCTAACCGTTGTTTTTGAACTGTTACTCGATGCACAAAATCCTTTAAAGTTATGCTTTCCTATAAATGCTTTAGATGCAATATCCATCTCTTTTACATTTAGAGGTTCTCTTACGTATTCACTGTAATTCCTATACATTGGATTTCTAAATCGGCTATTGTAGATTCTATATTCATAAGTCTTTTTTACAGCCTTAAACCTAGGATTAAAGTCATACGGTACATCATGAGCATCAACAACAACAATGTCCTCAGGCAAAAAACCATTTAAAGCCATTGGCATTCTATCTGTCGGAATAGTTGTATCAACATCAATTACAGCTCTTTGCCCTAAAGCGTGAACTCCTGCATCAGTTCTGCTTGCACCTATGCTATCAATTTCAGCTTTGTACAACTTTGTGCATGCTTTGTTAAACTCTTCCTGAACAGTAGCAACCGTTCCAGATAGCTGTTTCTGCCATCCACAATAATTTGTTCCATCATATGAAATTGTATACAAAATTCTTCTTTTACCCAAAATATTCACCCTACAAATATTCTAACGGCAATAAGTACGGCAAAATATATCACAAATATGCCAATTGCCCAATTATCAACAGCTGAAACTGACATTTCATTCATTCTTGTTCTGTTTGAGCCGCCGTTATAACAACGTGCTTCCATCGCA
>JAQVYH010000207.1 GCA_029004515.1 Eubacteriales bacterium
TTAATAAGGTTGTTTATTAGTCTTTACCCCTCTACATCAACCGTCAAGCTAGACTTAAATTCCACGGTGAATTTGTCCTCATATATGGTGACCTTTTCAATCAATCGCCGGATAAGTTGCTCGTCGTATTTGGCAAGAGCGGTGGATTGCTTTTTTAGGAATGTGCTCATATCAGCCATGCGCTTTTTGAGTTCATCACGGTTGGCGTTTTCAAGCTGCAGCTTTTGTTTCTGGTTGCGCAGGCAGTGAATCTCATCTCCAACTTTCTCATAATCCGCATTGGAAGTGGCCAGCTTCAAAAGCTCCGTTTGCAGCTCTTCCAGCCGCTTATCGATATCCGCCAAGGCCTTGTCGCTTTCACGATTTATGACGGTGGCAATATTATCCCGTAGAGTAGTGAGGAAAGAGTCCTTGTCACAAAGTGTTTGGTTGATAGCGGTGACCAGTACTTGCTCGATGGTGCTTTCAAGCACAGTGCGGGCATCGCAGAACAGACCGGTGTTTTCTAGGCGGCTGACGCACCGCCAGACGACAGACTTCTTACCTCTGTTGTTCCAATGTACCCTGCGAAATACCTCACCGCATTTGCCGCAGATGACTATCTGAGCGAAACAGTGGTTGCTGCTGAAGGTTCTGGTTTTCCCGTTTGGGCTGGTGTGGACGACACGGCGGCGGACAAGCTCCTCCTGTACCTGCATGAAAACTTCACGCGGGATGATGGCTTCATGGCTGTTCTCTACATAGTACTGCGGAACGATACCGTTGTTCTTGACCCGCTTTTTTGTAAGAAAATCAACCGTGTAGGTTTTTTGCAAGAGCGCATCTCCGATGTACTTTTCATTTCGTAGAATGTTGTTAATGTTACTGGTGTGCCACCTCTCATTGCCTGCACCGTTAAGGATAGCATCAGCCTCCAAACCTCGGGCAATCTTCAGCATACTGGCACCCTCAAGGTATTCTCGATAAATGCGCTTTACGATTTCGGCTTCTTCCGGTACAACCACAAGACGCTTATTCTCATCCTTGGTGTAACCGAGGAAGTGCCCAAAGGGAACGGTGACCTTTCCATCCGAGAATCGTTTCCTTTGACCCCATGTTACGTTCTCTGAAATAATGCGGCTTTCCTCCTGGGCAAGGGAGGACATAATGGTAATTAGCAATTCGCCCTTAGAGTCCAGGGTCCATATGTTTTCCTTCTCAAAATATACTGTAATACCTACAAAGCGATGGTTATGTAGGTCTTCTCTCAAATCCGCTTTGTTCCCGTTTGTCGAGTGAACACCCTGTGTGCATTTATAATTTGCTCCCGTTTGTTGGGTGAACACCCTTTCAGTTTCCGTTTGTTGAGTGCAAGGCAAAATCAGTCATTGCACCCGTCAAACGGAACTTTTTATTACACTCGACAAACGGGAGAAAATAAAAAAGCCGTCAAAAAGCCTTGATATCAAGACCTTTTGACGGCTGTGTGTGCAAAAGGAAGCACCCAACCTTTGTATCAAAGATTGAGTGCTTCTATGTAAGGGTACTACAAAAAAGATGCAGATACTTAAATTCGCATTATGCTTATAATATACATTGGAGCTGTTCAATGATTTTTTTCGTAGAGATATCTATATATTGTATGAAAATATTATGGTCATAAGTCAAAATATTAGATTGATTGACTTCTCTTTTGAAAACAGTATTTATATACCAACGTTTGCTTATATTTATTTCATCGGAGCATATGTAATCCTTTATCTCATAATCCCATACTGCTTCAAGGATATTTACAACATTATTTTTGAACTCGTATTCATGTGCATAAAAACCAAATGATTGTCCATCTTCTTTAAAAAAATTTCTATAATTGCCAGCATTAACTTCATCAGCCAATTTTCTCTGATATTCTGGCTCATTTGCATTAACTTCATTTCCTAATTGGTTAGCAAGGCGTTCGCAAGCAGAAAACATTTCGAATTTATCAGCAAGAAGATGTACTGCGTATCCCAAATATAAATCTTTATCTTCGCCTGCAGTTAAATAATATTTTTCAATAAACTCATTGACTCTATCCATAAAGATTTTAACAACATCAGGATATCCATATCCATATGATCGTATCCCATCGCATAAGTGAGTGTGGATTTTATCAGCTCTTTGAAAATCTTTTTTCGCATGTATTGCGTCCGGAGCTATATTTCCACCAAAAAATAAGGGGGGATTTTTTATAACATCACTACCCAATATGTTGTATATGTTATCAGCTATCGCAAGATGAATTAATGTGCCAGGCATGATTAACCCTCCTACATAAAATATAAATAATCAGAATTTTATTTATTATTTTACCATACAAATTAAAATAAGTCGACTGCAAGCAATCGATTTTATTTCGACAAAACAAAAAGACTATCGACAAAAGTCGACAGTCTTTTCTGGCAAAGAACACGAGTTTGATACAAAATGCACCCCCAACCCTTGTTCCCGTTTGTTGGGTGAACACCCTTGCTGTTTCTCGTTTGTTCCGTGTGCAGAGTGTGAACACCCCTTATTGACGATGATACTCCCAACCATTATCTCCATTGTATATCATCAGCTTATACTAATTTAAAATAAATATATATAAATACTATGACAGAAGTGATATAATAGACAAGGGGCAA
>JAQVYH010000208.1 GCA_029004515.1 Eubacteriales bacterium
AAAGACAAACGAAAATGCAAATTTGGTTGGCAATGATGGTAAAAAGAATTATTTTATAAATAAGAAAGGTAGAATAATACAGTCTGCTTATCAAAGAATATTTATTAGACATAAGAAAAGGGGGAAATGATATGAAAACAACACTAAAAACTAACATCACCGTCAAAGATATTTGCGAAGGGTTTGTTTATAACGAACTTGAAGGCAAGGGGTTGTTTGGCTTGTCAGGTAAACTCACCATTCAGCCGGAGTATCAGCGTAATTATATCTACGCTGAAGAAAACAGAGAGGATGGTGTAATCGAGTCCGTTCTGAATGAATATCCAATTGGCTTAATATATTTCAATAAAGTCGGCAAAGATTCATTTGAAGTGTTAGATGGGCAACAACGCATAACCAGTCTCGGAAGATTTATCACCGACAAGTTTGCTGTCAAAGATGAAAATGGAATGCCGCAGATTTTTGGTAACATGGCAATTGATAAGCAAAAAAAGATTATAGAAACAAAGCTGCTAATTTATGAGTGTGAAGGAACGGAAAGTCAGATTAAGGAATGGTTCAAGACCATAAATATTGCAGGCGTTCCGCTGAATAATCAGGAGCTACTAAATGCTGTTTATTCTGGCCCATTCGTAACGAAAGCCAAGGAGGAATTCAGTAATAGCCAAAACGCCAATATCCAAAAATGGAGTGCGTATGTATCTGGTAGTGCCAACAGGCAGGACTTTTTGGAATGTGCTCTGTATTGGGTAAGTAAAGGCAATATTGGCGATTACATGAGCAAACACCGCAAAGACAAAAATATTGATGAGTTGAAAAAATATTTCAACATAGTCATTGATTGGGTATCAAGTGTATTTGTCGATGTAGAGGCGGAAATGCGCGGGCTAGATTGGGGTCGTCTGTATGAGACGCACCACAGAACGGCATATAATCCTGATAAAGTGTCATCTCAAGTGAAAAAGCTCTACGGCGATCCATATGTCTACAACAAGAAAGGAATATTTGAATATATACTCGGTGGCTCAATCGACAAAAAACTGCTTGATATCCGTTTCTTTAATGAGGCGGTCAAGAGATCGGTGTATGCAAAACAGACAGCTAAAGCTAAGAAAAATGGCAAATCAAATTGTTCTAATTGTGCCATTGGACATGATGCTAATAAAAGTAAAATATGGAATTATCCCGATATGGATGCTGATCATGTAGCTGCATGGAGCAAAGGTGGTGCGACTACCGCCAAAAACTGCGAAATGCTCTGCAAGACGCATAATAGGGCAAAGGGAAATCGATAAAGCTTAGTAAACATAAAATGTCTGATACGACAAGATGTCATTTTGTTCCCAAGTTTCACCTAAAAAATTTCCTGCAAGACGGGTCAAAAGTGTTATGGGTATATGATAGGGGTACATTTGCTATTAAAGCGCAACTGCCTAAAGATACAGCTGTTATAGTTGATTACTATATTGCTAAGGACTTAACAGGTAAAAAGAATAAATTTGTTGAGCATTTATTGAGCGAGATCGAAGGTAAAGCCAAGGCTTCTATTGATCAAATAATAAAAGATCCTAAAAGTATTACGATAGAAGATATTACATCCATTAAACTATTCTTAGCATTTATGCATTGTAGAGTGCCCAATTCCGTCAGAATGGTAGAAGAAGTATATCTGGCCGGTGTTGATAGTCTATTGGATGATTTAACCAAAATCGCCAAAGATCCTATCAAGAGCAGACAACATTATGGTGAATTTATTAAATCTGGGAAAGCCGCTCGAGATATCTCGTATGAGGAATATTGCGCAACATTATTAATCCCTAAGAACAAGTTTGCGATAAAAATTGACGAAAAACATTCTATTGGAGGAAGTTTAATATTAAGTGAAGAAGTATTTAAAAGAATGATGGTCATGAATATGTCTGTAGATATTCATAAAGGAGATAATTTCTTTATCACATCAGATACGCCCTTAAACGTCTTTTGCGCTACGGGTAAGAATCAGGCTATTTTTGGAAGTGGTTTTGGATTAATGGCTGTTGAGTTATCATTTCCTATTACACCAAAAATCTGTATAAGATTATGCTATAAAGAAAAAAAAGGAGTCAAATATATCAATTCGGCTTATGTTGACGAAATCAATAAAAGAATGATTGCGGGATCTCAACGTTATGTTATTTCGCCCTTTAAAAGTAATAGGATTAATAAGATGATTAAGAAATTAGCGTCATATTATAAACGACCTATCATTGATATCGAAGAAATGAAGAAAAGGCTTAATAATATCTAACATGTAACGGCAATCTTTAGCCCATTTTTCCCTGGGTTATTGGGCGAAGAAGCACAATAAAAGCATGCTATAATCTCGAAATCTATGAATAATAAGCTCGCACTGGTGTTGTCTGGAGGCTTCGTCAAAGGCGCGGCGCATCTGACAATGGCAGAGGAGATGTATAAGAGGGGATATGTGCCTGATGCTTTTGTGGGCACGTCCATCGGCGCGGTGGTGGCGGTACTGCTGGGGCTATATGACGACCCTAAGGCTGTAAAAGAGCTGGCTCTTCACTTTATAGACAAATACCTCTGGCCGCAGTTGCTGTCGGTGGATATATTCTCAAAAGCCGGGATCTTTGAATC
>JAQVYH010000209.1 GCA_029004515.1 Eubacteriales bacterium
ACTTGGCTGATTGGTATGGGAATATTCTTTTTCAGTGGAGTAATCAGCTATTTGCGTTTTTTGAGAACAATCCGTAAAAATTCAGAGGTGATTTCTTGTTCTGAGCTTGAAGTAATAAAAGAGCAAAAAAGCATCAAAAGAAAAATTCGTGTCAGGGTTACAGAGCTTTTGACCGCACCTCTTATGGTGGGAATTTTCAAGCCAACTCTGCTTTTGCCAAACACACAAATGAGTGAAAATGAATTACATTATATACTATTGCACGAGCTTACTCATTTAAAAAGAAATGACCTTTGGTATAAATGGTTTGCAATGCTTGTAAACGCTGTGCATTGGTTTAATCCACTTGTTTATATTGTGGCAAGGCAAATCAATGAGGAGTGTGAAATTTCTTGCGATTTGTCCGTAACAAAGGATATGAGTGAGGATGAAAAAAACGGTTACATGAGCACCATTATTTCGTTGCTGTCGGCAAATAAAGAAAAAAGCAAAATGCTTACCACCGCAATGGCAAGCGATAAAAATCAGATTAAAAGGAGGTTTATGATGATTAAAAATTCAAAAAAGACGGGGAGAATTATATCTGTTATATCGGTAATCACAGCGGTAATAATGCTTACTGCAACTGTTTTGGCAAGCGGTGTTTTGGCAAATACAATTAATAATAGCAACGGGATCGAGGTTAGGTATGATGGGAAAATAGTAAGCCTATGGAATACCCCGTTTGTTGATAATGAAGAAATTTATCTTCCACTTAGGGAAGTGCTAAATAATTGTGATATTACTAATGATAATATTACTTATGATAACGGAAAAATCAGTTTTACAATGTATTCGCCGTCAGTGCAAGCATTGGTAACAGCCAATGTTAATATTGGAGAAAGTGGTATTATTTTTGATATTGATATAGACAACAGTCGTGTAAATAATTATTCTAATGGAAAACGAACCACCACACATTCCGTTATGTTAAAGAATGGGGTTACCTATGTTCCTCTTGGAGTGTTTATACGAATAAAAGACCTTAGTCTTGATATGACCTTCGATAATAGGACCCAAGATACTGATGATTCAAAATATATTGATGATTTTAGATATTCGAGAGCTACCAAATACAATCTGCTTTCCGATTTAGAGATAAGAAAATATCATGATAATGGAAGCTATGATGTCGTATTAAGCCTGCCACTGGATGTAAAGGGTGAAAATAAATCTTTGCCCGATACATATTACGGAGAAAAAGAAAATGTATTTATAGGCACTGTACAGCAACAGGAGGAATATGGTTATTATCATAAAGAGGTAAACTTCTACCACTACCCTGTCAACCCAATAAAGCGTATTTTAGTTGATGAGGAGGGAAATGTACTGGCAATTATTCCTGTGCAAAATCAAAAGCATGAGATATTAGACCGAGTGGATATGGATACACACTTAGGTCACCCAGGGTGGAGGCTTAATACTGGCAGTCAGAGGGCAAGAAACAGTGATAAGATACTTACGACAAGCGAGTTAATATGTGACTCAAATCCAGCTTATCAATCAAGATCGAAGCCATGCTTTTTTATACCAACTGATTTAATGGTTACAACGTATTAAAGGAGGGCATCATCATGTATCAAAAATTCTATACAACCGCAATGTGTCCGCAGAAAAAGATAATAGAAAAAAGGTTTACAATGATTAAAACTGCAAAACACACTAAAAAATTTATATCTGTAATAAGCGCTTGCGTTGCAATGTTGGTGCTTGTCACAACCGTATTTGCAAGCGGAGTACTATCGAATATGGCAGGAGTTTACGATAATGATAAGCAAGAGATAAAAACAAATATTTTCTCTGTTTTGTTGCCAAATCAGTGGGAAATAACGTCATTTTCCTCAGAGGATTCAATGTTTTCAATGGATATAAATAATAAAGAAATATGCTATGCGGATATAAGAAACTATAACTATTATATAGACGAAAATGATGCTCCGCACTTTGGGGATTTGGATAATCACAGCAAAAAAATCGTTGAGAAAAAGCTAACTGGTTTTACTGCACCTGTGTATAGCCTTATCATAGAGCATACACAACCTGCGGCGGCAATGGATGATACTGTAGTAACTCTTGAACATTCTCTTTTTTTGAACAAAGAGTATGGATATGTTATTAATCTGGCTATTGATACGGATTTAGTTAATGAAAAGGATAGAATGGAAATTGCTAAAAGCCTTATTATGAATGAAAGTCCCATACCTCATGGAAAATCCGGGGCGGAAAACCTTGCAGATATATGGGCAAATGCGTGGATGACAAGGGATGGTAAGTCTCGCTACGAAATTATGAGCGAAAGTATGAAACAGGAATTTGAAAATGAGCAATTAAGGGTAAATGGTGAAGATGGAAGTCCGTGGGTTATTCGCTGGTCAAGTCCATGGGTTGTAAGTTATTCTATTGAAGTGAATGAAGATAAGGCTGTCATAAATTATGAATATACTGATTCTACAACTGCAATATATCAGGGAACAGAGAGTATTACAATAGGATATGAAAACGGTAGAAGTGTTGTGGTTTCACATAATGACAGTAATATCATAATAAGTAATAACTGATACAAATGGAACTTTTTTCATCTTTGCAACGTCT
>JAQVYH010000210.1 GCA_029004515.1 Eubacteriales bacterium
TTTCCATTCCACTGAGGGCTGGCTGCGTAGGTAAGTACCATAGATTTAACCGATTTGCAAACAATCTTATTAGGTCTACCCATCTGGTTTTGGTCGTTCCACCAATGAAGCGGTAAATCCTCTTCTGCAGAATCCATCATCTCAACTATGTAGTCTACACACTCGTCGAATGGAGCACGAGCCATGTTTTCGAAGTCTGCTTCGTTGCCTTGTTGCTCTTTAAGTAATATTACAGGTCCATATTGGCGAAGCAATAACCAGTAATAATAACCGCGCAAAAATCTTGCTTCTGCTTTATATTGTCTTTTTAAATCAGCGCTTAACTCCCCGTTTCTGTCAACATTATTTTCGAAAACGAAAGAGGCTCTAATTGCCCTGTACCAGAGAGCATACTTGTTGTAGAAGCCTGAACTTGGCGTCCAGTTACCCAAGTTGATTGGATATGTATTGTAGACTGTCCAGGTTAAATCTATTTCATCAGAGAGTCCTAACCATGGGTCATCTTGGTGTAAATTGTGCTTGGGTATAGCTGCATATATGTTGGCAAGGTATCCTTCAGTCTCCTTGCGAGAGTTCCAAACCATGTCATCTGTTTTCATATCATCGGGCAGCTTATCCAAAAAATCTGTGCAGCCCGCAAAGAAAAACAGTTGTATCAAAAATAAACCTAATATAATTTTTTTCATCTTCATTTTTGCTTAAAATGTTGTTCTAATTCCGAAATTAAATTTTCTCGGGATAGGATACCTATTCCCATTTTGAGAGCCTGTTTCAGGATCCCACATATCCCATGGAGAAAAAAGTGCAACGTTTGTTGCAAGAACATGTATTCTTAAGGACTGTAATCCTAATACAGAAATCAACTTCTTGTCGAAAGTGTATCCAAGTTCCATGTCAGCCAAACGAAGTAAGCTTCCATCGTAAATGTTGCGAGTTGATGCTTGCCAGTTATTGGTTGATCTGCCATCGGAATGACGAGGATAAAATGCATTTGGATCTGGATTCTCTTCAGTCCATCTATCTAATGCTTTATCAAAAACGTTACCTTTTCCAACACCCTCGCTAAACGGGATGAATGTTGATCCACCTAAAGCATAGCTCACTCTTGCTTGTCCTCTGAAGAATACCCCAAAATCGATTCCTTTCCACATAAGTTGTGTTCCAAAACCATATATAATTTCAGGAATATTTGAATAACCTATAGCGGTTTCATCATCAGCATCTATTACTCCATCGTCGTTAATATCGCGGTATTTAACATCACCCGGACGAACGGTGCCAAATTTTTGTTCCGGACTATTGTCAATTTCAGCCTGGTCAGCAAATAATCCTTCAGCAATTAATCCAAACCTCTGACCTAATGGATGTCCTGTTCTCATACGATATTCATATTCCATCACAGGTTCATCCATCTCAATAATTTTATTACGTGTATATGAGAAGTTCCCATAAAAACGATATTGCAATTTGTCGATGTTGTTGTTAAGTTCAAGGGTAGTTTCAACCCCTTCATTTTTCATGACACCCATGTTTGCATAAGGCTGTTGATTGAGACCGGCAATAGCAGGTAAAGAGCCACGTTGTATTAAGATATCACTTCTTTTTTCATGGAAATAATCCACATCCATAGTTAAAGCATTATCAAACAGTCCAATTTCTAAACCGATATTCTTTTTTAGACCTTTCTCCCATGTTAAGTTTGAAACTCCAGTCTGGCTTTCACCTACACCGGTTACTGTCGTTGGGTTAAATCCAAATGCGTAGCTACCCAAACCGCTACCCCATGTTGATAAATATCCATAACGGAAATTGGAAGGTAACGCATCTGATCCTACTAAGCCGACTGAGGCTCTTATTTTTAATAGATTAATAGGTTTTACATTCCAGAAAGGTTCACTTGAGATAAGATAACCAACAGCCCCAGCTGGGAACACTCCGAATCGATTATCTTTAGGGAAGTTTTCTGAACCGTTGTATCCAATGTTGAACTCACCAAAATAGGTGTCTCTGAATGCATAGGTTGCCCTAAATGCAAGACCCTGTTTTCTATATGGCAATGCCATTATTGAACTACCCGCAGAGCCGTTGATATAGTCTCTTTGATAATACATGGCCATCCCACTTACACGATGTTCCTGATTGTATAATTTTTCGTAGTTTAATTGTCCTTTAACTTCAATTGCTCTATTAGAGCCAAGAGATGTAGCATAACCCAAAAACTCCTGACCTGCATCTATCTCCTTTGTGATCAATTTTCCTGTCTCATCATCTACTCCATCTACGGCATATGTGAATGAGTTTTTATTCCTACGTTGAATGGTGTTATTGAATGCGTCAAAAGAAAAGAATCCCTTGAAGTTCAATCCTTCTAAAAACATTGAGAGGTCTTGATTCAATATGAACTGACTCATTATTTCTGTGTTGAATCGGGTGTTATACCCGGAGCCGTGCAATCGTTCTGCCGGGTTTTTTTCGCCAACCTGACTTGGGGCACCCCAGCCCCACTCAGTTGTACCATCAAACTTTTCTCCAATTGGAAGACGTACAGGATTAGAAAGTGGAGTTGCAAGATAAGACCAATAAAACAATTCTTCTGAAGGACTTCCAAAATAGGTGGAATATAAT
>JAQVYH010000211.1 GCA_029004515.1 Eubacteriales bacterium
ACGATTTAAACAATAGAATTGCTCTTGCCACGCAGTATGTAAAAAATGACTTATGGGTTCTAACATTGTCTAATCCAAGATTATCATCAAAATCGGATGAATCACCTGGACAAGCATATCAAAAAATAGGGGAGAAATTAGGAAAGGGCATTGGTGTTATTACTCCCGAAGCGAATATATATCGCAAAAAATTAAACCTTATGATTGCTGCAAATGATTTACCGGACATCATGGAATTGCAATGGAGTGATATAAATCGCTTTAAAAGATTCGGTATATTTCTACCTTTAAATGATTCAATAGAAAAATATGCTCCGGACATGGCAGAGTTTCTAAAAGAAAATCCAGATGTGGCAAGAATGGTTACAAGTGATCAAGGAGAATATACCGCAATTCCCCTTATTTCAAGCAATGATGAAGAGCTTGTTACATCAGGTCCTATTATACGAAAGGATTTATTTGACCAATATAAAATAGATATCCCGAAGACGACAGATGACTGGTATGCTGCACTTAAAGCACTTCAAGAAAAAGGCATAAAGTCACCATTAACAATTAATTCAAAGTTGTCAGATTTGTTAGCATTCTTTGATGCAGTAGATACTTTTTATGTTCAAGAGAATAAGGTGTATTATGGACCTGCTGAACCACGTTATAAGGAGGCGCTTACGACTGCTTCAAAGTGGTATGCAGAAGGACTTATTGATACAGATTTTGTTGTTATGAACGCTGAACAAGTTGATGAAAAGTTAATAGCTGGTGATGCAGCAGTTACTTTTGGTAATGCAGGTGATAATTTTGAAAGGTTATTGGACAACCCTGAAAATGAATCATTTAAAATTGTCGGAGCAAATTTTCCTACTTATTCGGCTAAAGAAAAACAATTATATAATCGATTAGAAGGCAAAGCAGCTGCCGGTGGAGTAGTAATCACAAGTAGATGCAAAGATGTAGAAACTGCTATGAAGTTTATCAATGCTGCATATAAAGATTATAAAGTAAATTATATTTATCCTGAGCAACAGGAAGCAGTGAAAATATGGGCTGAAGGACAATTAGAGACGGAATGTGTAAAACTCCCTGAGACATTAGATCTTACAACAGAAGAATCTACGGAATTACAAAACCTTTTAGTGGATATCACTACATATAATCATGAAATGAGTTTAAAATATATTCTTGGTGCCGAAAGTTTTGATCAATATGATAAATATCAGGGAACTTTAAATAATCTTGGATTAGCCAAAGCACTTCAAATCTATCAGGATGCGTATGATAGGTTTCTAGAGCATTGAACAGTAATTTGCAAACCCAAGCCCCTTAAGTGACAATTAGAGTGACAATTAGGGACGGTACGATTTTGACAACTTTAAAGTGACAATTAGGGACGGTACGATTTTGACAACTTTAAGGCTTTAGTAGTTTTTGCCAAAAATCCCTTGACAATATCAATCTACAAGTGTAATATATATTTACAATCATCATGACAATGGCAGCTATGACGTCGTACTAAGTCTGCCGATGGATGTAAAAGTCGAAAATAAGTTTGAGCCTGGTACCTATTATGGAGAAAAGGAAAATGTATTTATAGGAACAGCGCAACAACAGGAGGAATATGGTTATCATCATAAAGAAATAAACGGCTATTACTACCTGTGAATCGAGTAAAGCGTATTTTAGTTGATGATGACGGAAATGCATTGGCAATTATTCCTGTGCAAAATCAAAAGCATGAGGTATTAGACCGGGTGGATATAGATACACTCAGAGGTCATCCTGGATGGAGGCTTAACTCGGGCAGTACGGGTCTAAGAAACAGTGATAAGGTATTTACGACAAGCGAGTTGATATGCGATTCAAGTCCAGCTTACCAATTAAGATTGAAACTGTGCTTTTTCGTGCCAACTGAATTAATGGTTGCACAGTATTAGGGAGGGGTATTATGTATAAAAAATTCTATACAACTGCAATGTGTCCGCAGAGAAAAATAATTGAAAGAAGGTTTAAGTATATCAGAAGTACAAGTAGCGTTAAAAAATATATGTCGGTTATGGGCATTATTATGTCTGTAATACTGCTTTCGGTAACCGTTTTAGTGGGCGGTGTTTTGGCGGGTGTGGTAAACGGCAGCGATAATGTCACCATAAATGGCAAAAACTATGACATGAAGCTCATCCACATAGATAACGAAAGATATCTTCATACCAAAAGTTGGTATGTCCCCCTTAGAGATGTTTTTGAAGCGCTGGATTGCACTATAAACTATAATGTGGGGCATGAAAAGACACAATCTGTCTATAGACTGCAAAGCTTCCCACAATACGAATGGCGAGAAAATCTAGTTACGGATGATATTACCTCACAGATTTACGGTGCTACCACGTTGTTTAATGATACTATGCCGGTGATTGAAATCATATCCCCTGAGGGTAAGACTTTGTACTGCCAAATCGGGAGTGAATTTTATACTCCCTTCGGAAGTTGCCCACCGCCTGTTCTTATAAACGGCAAAGCATATGCTTCCATAGCGTTGATTGACGGGTTTATAACCCAAAACAGT
>JAQVYH010000212.1 GCA_029004515.1 Eubacteriales bacterium
CTCTTGATAATTTGCACCACTATCCACAATACCTATTACCATCTTATCAACAAAAGGTCTATATGGCTCCATAATATCATCAGCCAAACAATAGGCATTATATTTGTTGTGATGGTGAATTCCTAAGGTTGGAAGCAATCCGCTGGCTACTAGAGAGCGGGCAATAATCGCACGAAGGATGGCATAGCCATAATTGAAGAGGTTATTAGGAGCGACTCCTTCTCTATCTCTCGAAAAACCTTCAATCTCTGGAAATAAGTTTTTCCAATAATAAGCAGCGGCACGTGCTTCATAGTTATCCGGATCTCCACTCTTCACATCATTAGCCCATATCAGCATATTCTTAACCACCTCCTTACGTGTACTGCGCAATACAAAAGCTTGGTTTTCAACCTTTGCTTTTACCGTTTGCTGGCAAAGCTGTTTTTTCAACGGCAAAGATGTATCAATCTGATTTCTGAACCGTTCACTTTGAGTTGTGTTTCCTGTCAAGGGAAGCATCAAACCAACAGGCAAACGATTGCTGTCACAGGTAATAACCGCAGTATTATTTTCTATTAGTTTCTCAAGCAACCCATGAGTAATGGTCAGCTGTTTGTGATCAAGTATAATAACTCCAATATCTTCGATAGGAATAGTTCTTTCCGATTCTTTTTTAAAAGAATCGGAAAGAGAATCATTCTTCTCCACTTCCGGTAGCCTCAGTACTAATTGCTCATTTCGTAAACTGAGGTATGCCGGATTTCCAAAGTAAAGAGTTTTTTTTATCATACAATATTCCCAAGGCGATCTACTTTAAGTTTGATGCCACATGCTTTTATCATCTCACCTGTCCAAGTCTTCTCTGCCTTATTATTGGCACCAAGTTCTTTCGTTTGAATAATTGGATTGGCAACAATGTTTGGTGTAAAAAAACATTGATTTCCACTGGCTGACACCATCTTGTATATTCGATCCGTTTTCAGAGTAGCCTCACGGATAGATTCTGTATTACCAATTTCTTCCTGAGTAGGTACATAGACCAGATCATTTGGAGATAGCCAGAAAAGAAGTTTAGAACCATTATCTGATGTTTCTGGCACAGGAGATAATCCATTCTTTTGTCTTTCAATCACTTCATTGAAGGGAATAGACTCATAGCTACGCTTTCCCTCCTCTGATTGATAGATAGCAAAGAATAAGTTTGTTCCCTTTGCAGCTTCAACATATTTACTTTTCTTATTCCCATTGGTACCTACGGCAAACTTAACACCCATTGCTTCATACGTCCTTACTCTTTTGATCGGTTTGTGGGGTTTGCCACCATTCAATGAAATGAGGTTGCCGTTGAGAGTGTCTAACCCATCGGCAGAGAATGCCAATTCTGGATGCTCTATGATTTTCCCATTTTTCTCTTCATTGTAGTTACTTAAATGTAGAGAAAGTATTTTCTTTATACCTGTGTCTGTTACAGATTCAATTTTCTTTGAGTCAAAGCTGTCATTGAGAAGCACCCTGGATGCTGCATTATTGGTATCATAATAATAAACTTCCACATTGGAGATATTCCTTTTATTCAAAATGTAATCTCTGTCTTTGAAGTATTTGAGAATTGTCTTTGCATCATATTTGCCGTATTGCAAAATCAGTGTCTTGATCGCATTCTTTAATTCTTTATCAACGATTGACTGCCAATTTTCCAATGCACTACTTAGTTTTATCGTTTTCTTTTGTTGAAGGGTAACTTGTCCTGAAACCGTCTCTTTATGCAAGGACTTGCGTATTGCCCAACTGTCGCCTTTTACTTGCTTATCATTAATCTTTACTCCATCGACATAATGCTGGTAGCGATTTACCGTCTTATTGATGACTCTCAGATTTTGTTTATAACTAACAATGATGCTATTTAAGGCACTCTGTGCATCCTGCGTAAAGGTTGGCCAAGGCTTATGGAATGACCAAACATAATTGCCATTATTATCTGTTTTATTCTTAAAACACAACTTGTAGCGAAGATCAAATCGGGTTTCTTTCGCATCAGCCTTTGCTGATGCATTGTTCAGATAGTTGATGTGACTTCGTGTAGCACAAGCAATAACTAATGCATCCATTGCATGATGACGGTGGTCAATGCGTTTCTTGTTAAATCCCTTTTGCAATTCAAGTGGCATGTTAGTTTGGAAAACACGTTTCCCTGATTTGTTTTCCCACTTTCCGAACATATTGCTCTGAGTCAGTTGGTTCATTCGTTCAAAACGAGGTGAGATAATGCTGTTCCAAACATCGTTGATACCCCAGTCTTGTTTTAATATTGATGTGATGCCACCTGTACAGGAAATTACGTTTTTTGAAGTAGCTTCTGCTTCATCCTCAGTCCGAACCACATTGGATAGCAGTCTTTTAATTTCCGAACTGATGTAACGACTATCATTCAGTTGGCGTTCAATAAAAGAATCCGGTATGTCATCCATCAGTAGCTTTGCCATCTTTGTTCTTGATTTTGCATAATGGCTCTTTACAAAATCTTCATATGCTTCCGGTGAAAGAATTTTGACTTGCCTGCCT
>JAQVYH010000213.1 GCA_029004515.1 Eubacteriales bacterium
TTAAAACGCTGGATAAAGTGGTTGATCGCCTTTGCGATACCATATGCTTATTAACCCACGACACTGTTAAAAGCATCACTGGTCGCGATTGGATTTTGTCTATTATTTAATTTGAGATTAGTATAAGAGACTCGCAGATTATTGTTCCAATGAATGTGATGATGAGTAAAGTAGATGAAGAAATGTTTATGAATGTTAAGGTTGCTGACGAGGTATCCACACACGATAACATCCGTCTTAAACCTGATATATTGCAAAACGGAGAAAACTTCTTCTTCCCTATATTCTCAAGCGCAGAGCAGATACCAGAAGATTATGGTTCACATTTTTCTGCTATAAATCTTTCTGTTTTACAGTGTATAGAAATGGCCAAAAGCTATGAAAAGGTTTGTGGTTTGGTTCTTGACGCGTTTACAGAACCAATGGTGCTCGAATATGCTATTGCAGATCTTATTCCACAGTTTGAAATTAGATTAGCACCTGAGGGGTAATAGCAAAATGAAAATAAGTTGTAGCCGCAGTAATGTGAGACTCCTTTGAAAATAATGTTGATATGTTCCCGCGTACAGAAAACGCTTTAAAAATCACTATCGACCTATTCCCTCACACGGAAAATCGGCTAAACACATACCAGACATCAATCTGATGCTAAGGATATATGGCCGGAGGAGGAAAAGAAGATGATTACAGACAAACAGTTTGAAGACGCCTTTACTGCTGCCGGTGGGTGGTTTTTCCTAACACAGTTCGAGCTAATCAAAGCCTGGGCAGGAAGTAAAACGGAGCTTGTCGAGATGATTTACAGTAAGGGTTTTGATGCAAAAAGGACCGGGAGCAACACAAGGGTATCAAGTTCAATAAGGATTATTGACGCTGGTCGAGGAAAAGAAGCTTTAATAAAAATCAGAGACTCAAAATACATCAATAGAGAACATCCTGAAGCGGAGCACATGGCAAGCGAGTTACTATCAAAGTATTTCGGTTGAACCTTTCAATATTGACTATATTTTTTAATCATTCCTCATAGCCATATACTTGCAGCATATATTTTTGCTTTGATAGACAAATACGTTAAATGAAGGTGATGGGATGGCTTATAAAAGATATAAAAGTGCAATATTTTTATCAAAACCAGAAAAAGTGAATATAATGTCCGAATACATTGCTTATTATGAGCGCTTGATAAATGAACAAGGCCTCGATATTCTTAATGTCAAAATACCACGTGATGTATTTGCAAATATATTGGATGAAATAGGTGGCGTTTTAAACCAAAGGGCAATCGATATGGCTAGTGAAGATGGCCCGGTGAAGCAGTTTCTTGAAGCAAATCCACTGCCACCGCATATGAAGGAATTATTGCCAGATGATTTTCGGGTGTTTTCACTTCTCCTAAATGCGCTTAAACAATGGGTTTCCGCAGAATCACAATCAACAGATAGATACCTTCTTGGAGGCACCGCTCGGGCCACTTGCAGAGAGGCTGTGAATAAGTGCATTGTTACAGGTGAAGAACTTGGTGAAAATCCTGAGCTACATCATCCGATTAGAGATGGCAGACCTCCAATTCTGTTAAGTAAAAAAGGGCATAACTTGGTCGAACAGAACAACCAGATTAATAGTTCTGCAAATTCTGATGATGATAGCGACAATGATGTCTGGAATACTGTAAAACAAATAAGAACTAAGAAAAGCCAGTCGTGGGTGCAGCTAAGAGAAGGCTGTAATTCTATATTAAACGGAAGTTACAATTGCAGATCGGGAGCTAAGTCTTTTGCAAATGTTGTAATTAGGGATACAGGATTATCAGAAAGTGATATTCTCGAAATGCTCGATAATAAGGGCATATAATTGATTTGCATATAAAGGAGTACAGCCGTGGGACCAATTTAAAATAAATTCAATGAAGATATGAAGAATATTTACTTTATGGCAAAAAAAGATATTGGTTACACTGCAACACGATTTATGCAATTGGTGTCTCAAAAGGGAGGCTTTCTGGCAGCTACATAGGTATAATCTTTGAGGATTTGACACAATTTAATGATTCCCTTGACCACTTGTCGCCTGCGGGGTAAGTAGGGTGTATGCAGGGTAAGTTGAAGCCGAGATGTCTGGCTGTTTTATATATCGCGATAGGTTATTTCACATGTGGCTGATAAAAAAAGAGTGGGAGTCAAATCAGAAATCGAACTCGGTATTGTAGCAATAATACGCATTTGAAAATTAAATTAAAAACTATGTGTATTAAAATCCCAGAAGTGAAAATTATCATTTAGGAGGCTAAAATGAATTCTAAAGAACTTTATAAGGAATTGCAAATGACCTATGATGAGCTACAACGTTATTTGATTGAAAAATATGGTGCCGCAGTATGTGACTATTTTGCAACCCCCGAATGCAAAAGCAAGAGTAAAAAAGTAACACGCACAGGAGAAGGGTTGTATTGTCATCATATGGATGAGGACAAGGGCGGCAATTTAGGAAATGCTCCGGATGCAAAAGGGCAGCCTTTTGAATGG
>JAQVYH010000214.1 GCA_029004515.1 Eubacteriales bacterium
TTTCAGCCGCATTTTACATATCACGGGTTTCGTTATGTAGAGCTTTCTTCGGAAGGCGGAACAGTAGAACTATTGGATTGTGTCGGTATGGTGGCTAACACAGCATTGCTTGAAACATCACGCTTTCATTGCTCAGACGCCATGGTAAACCAGCTGCGTGAAAATATCCTGTGGGGTCAACGTGGCAATTTCTTTTCCGTTCCTACCGATTGTCCACAACGAAATGAGCGAATGGGTTGGACAGGTGACGCTCAAGTGTTCTGCAAAACTGCTAATTATAATATGCAGGCTAAATCATTTTTTAAAAAATATTTAAGGGATATTAGAGATGCGCAGCTTAAAGATGGTGCTATAACTGATGTTGCACCTATAGTTAGTAAAATGGGTGCCGGACATGCGGCTTGGGGAGACGCCATCACGATAATTCCTTATATAACTTATTTGTTTAGTAAGGATAAAAGTATACTCACAGAAAATTACAAGGCCATGAAGAAGTGGGTTGCTTATTGCAAGTCAGAGTCTATTGATTATATTCGTCCGAGCGCCGGATATGGTGATTGGCTTTCAATCCACGGGCTTACCCCAAAAGATTTAATGCAAACAGCTTTTTTTGCGTATTCAGTTTTGTTGACCTGTAAAGTCGCTGCCATTCTCGAAAAATTTGAGGATGTCAAGCTGTATTCGCAAGAGTTTGACGCCATTAGAAAGTCATATAATGATGCATTTGTTTCGCAAGATTGTAGGATGCCGGAAGATACTCAAGCGGGATATGTCCTATCAATTGCCTTTGATTTGGTATCAGAAGAGTGTAAGGAGAAGATGGCTGGTTATTTGGTCGACGATATTCGAAAAAACGGAAACCATTTAACCACAGGATTTATTGGAATCAGCTATTTATTACCGGTGTTGACCGATATGGGATATGCCGATATTGCATATACCCTGTTGCTCAATCGCACGTATCCTTCGTGGGGATATTCCATTGAAAACGGTGCGACTACGATATGGGAAAGATGGAATTCGTATACTAAAGAAAGCGGCTTCGGCGATGTGAGCATGAACTCATTCAACCACTACTCACTTGGTTCGGTAGGAGAATGGATGATGGGATACATGGGTGGAATCCGAGTTACAGAAGAAAATGCAGGGTTTGAATCTGTGCTATTGCAACCGGTTCCTGACCCTATGGGGAGAATTACAGAATGTGAGGTATCCTACGACTCCATTAAAGGTGAAATTACCAGTCGGTGGCAGCTACGTGATGGATTGGCATATTTTATATTTCAAATTCCGGACGGAGTTTGCGGCAAGGCGGTTTTGCCGGACGGCAGTATTTATAAGATTACCAGTGGAGAACACCGATTCACTTGTCCTTTGAAATTATCTTAACTTGGGAATATCTCTATTCCTGCGATGACTGTATTAGATATTAAATTATAGAAATTATATAAAAAATATCAAATAATATAGAATGTTATGTAGGAATCTGAATATTAGCTCCCTTCAAATGAGAAAGAAATATAGTATAATTTTAAATATAAACGAAAATATAATGAAAGCGGAGGAATCAATAGTGAAAAAAATATTAAGCGTTATTTTTGCTGTCTTACTTACTGTCTCAATGCTTTTGATGGGTTGTTCACAAACGACACCAACCAGTGCAGATGGGAACTCAAGTAAGACTAAGAATCCTAAGAAGACTGATGAGAATGTTACCCTGACTGTAACAATTTCGCAAAAAGAGCTTGGTGATCTAAACATATTTAAAAAGTATATGGATGAACATCCAGGTATAACAATCAATGAGCAGCCTGTTTCTGCAAATGACGTAAAGTTGCTTGCTATGATTTCATCAGGACAGGCGCCGGATTTAATTCGTATCACTGCTTTTGATGACTTGCCAAGTTATGTTACACGCGGGTTACTTATGCCCCTGGATGATTATGTGAATAAAAGTGAAAATATTGATCTTGAGGATTTGTACTCAGTAAACTCTTTGTTCCGTTTCGACGGTGTAGAAAGAGGACAGGGTCCATTGTATGGTATCGCGAAGGACTGGAGTTTTGATAACGGTATTTGGATTAACAAAAATGTATTTAACAGCATGGGCGTAGAAATCCCTAAATTGGATACACCATATACATATGATCAGTTTGCAAAGGTTGCTAATCAATTGACAACAAAAAATGGAGATAAGGTTGTTCAGTCCGGACTTATCAGTGTGTTACCTTTTCCGACACTTTTGGAACTTAAACTTGCTTCGGAAGGCAATTCTATATGGAATTCTGATTTCACAAAATTGATGCTTGATCAGGAAAGCGTTAAAAATACGGTAAACTATTGGATGGATCTCCAGACAAGCGGTGCTATGGCAAGTCCACTTTATCCGGTTACAGATAATATTGGATATAGCTATTTGATTAATGACAAGGTTGGCATGATTATGTGCGGTTATTGGATGATCGGTAATCTACGCATTCAAGGCTTGAATTCTGAGGAAGTATTTGATAAG
>JAQVYH010000215.1 GCA_029004515.1 Eubacteriales bacterium
TCTTGCATCAGCAGGTGTTGCAGAGATTGAACAGCGTTTAGCAGCAGATTCTCAGTTCAAGGTTTATATGTGGATTGACAAGGAAACAGCTGCTGATGTTAAATATTGCATCGATTTGACAGCCTTTGTTAATGATATTATGAAGACAACGGAGGAAGCTACCAGATTCGATAAGCTTGTTATGGATATAGAGGTTACTGGTATCAATACAGTAGATAAAATCGAAATTCCAAAGGAAATTATTGATAACGCTGTTGACATGAGTGAACTTATTGCAGAATAATTTTCGTTAAACATTTAAGCTGTGGGGAGTGTGTTGCTCTCCACAGCTTTTTTATATCCAACAATTATCACTTGACTTTGCAGGATGAATACTCTATACTTTTATTAGCTAAGGAGGCATAATACATATGAAAAAAATATTTGCAATAATACTATGTTTAAGCGTAATAATCGGAATATGCCCTATCGCATCTGCGCAGGAACTTGTTATAGTTGAATTAAATGGCGCAGAGCTTGATTTTGATGTTCCGGCGCAAATTATGAACGATAGAACTCTTGTTCCCTTGAGGGGAATTTTTGAGGCTCTTGGAGCAACTGTGGAATGGGATGACACAACACAAACTGTTACTGCATACAGAGGTGACAAAACAATCTCACTTCAGATTGGTAGTAAGTCACTGTTTGTAAACAAGGATGAAAAGGTTCTTGATGTTCCTGCGCAGCTTGTAGATGGCAGAACTCTCGTTCCTGCAAGAGCAGTTGCAGAGAGCCTTGGAGCGAAGATTGATTGGGACGATTCTGCACATACAGTCCTTATTACTGATGAAACTATTTATAACTATGGAGCACTTCTTGATACAATAATCAAGATGCCTGCACCTGAAAAAATAAATGGTGATTTTAATATGTTCGTTTCTCTTCGAATGAATGCAAATGAGATGAATACAGGCGTTGAGGCAAACATTGAGGCGACTAAAGAGCCCCCTGCAATGTCAGCTAATGTATATATGTCAAATGGACACGCTGTTGTAGATACCAAGGTGTATACAATTAATGAAGACGGTGCTGTGAAACTTTATATGGGCGTTAAAGACGGAGACGAGTATGTTTATACATCATCTGCTATCAATAGTGTTGCTGATGTTATAAGCTATGATTATGTTTCAGGCAGAATATTCTTTGACCTTGCTGATTCAATTAAGGTTGCCCGTGAAGAAGATTTAGAGAACAGGAAAACTGTTAAGTACATCGCTACAATTTCAGGTGAGAATATTAAAAAGCTTATTCTAGCAACAAGAGCGAATGTGGTTATTCCAGATTATACCGGTCTTGAAGACGTACTCGAAAACATAAAACCTACGGCAGAAATAAAAGTTCCTTTGTGGATTGATAAGGACCTTGCACAGCCAGTTAAATCAACAATTAATCTTGAACCACTTATGAATGAAATTTTTACAACAGAGGGTATGGAGCTAGCTGTAGTAAAGGCATTTAATATTACAATGACAGCAGGCGAGGAACAATAAACAGCACATAATAGATGAACTTCGGCTCGGAGTATTGATGGGCGAGGAACAATAAACAGCACAGAACAGACGAACTTCGGCTCGGAGTATCCATATACACCTTCGCACAAGGGCACAAGTGCCCTCTCAGTTCGTCTGTTCTGCACAATTTCTTGTCCCTCGCAAAATACTTGGTTATCCCTTTATATAGCTGTAATTGAAATGTTCTCTAGGTTTAATGAGAAAAGACCAGATTCATATGAATCTGGTCTTTTGTTTTCGAATGGATATTTTGGTCTTCGTCTGTTATGTGCTGTTTATTGTTCCTCGTTGATTGAGTACATTTTTATAATCCCTGAGCATCATCTAAAATTTTAGATATTATAGTAGCTGTTTCGCCTCTTGTTATACCGTCCATTGGACGAAGGAGTAAAACGCCTGTATCCGCATCACCTGTTACATAGCCTTTTTCAACACATCCTGCAACATAAGGTTTTGCCCATTCAGGAACCTCTTTTGCATCCGCAAATTCAAGCTCTGCATCACTTGTATCACCAAGCAGTCTGCCGATGATTGTGATTATTTCTGCTCTTGAAATTGGAGCTTCGGGTAGGAAGTATAGTCCGTCAAGCTCCTGCGAGCCAGTTATAAGACCCTTTTCGAAAGCTGCATATACATAAGAACGGAGTTCAAAAGGAATGATATCGCCATCTTTAAATGTACCTGATTTTTCTTTTGCTATCTCAATATTCTGTGACATAACAATATATTTTGCAAATTCGCCTCTTGTGAGGGGCTTATCAGGATAGTAATTAAGCTTGCCATCCTTTTGAATTGAATCAATAATATTAAGGTCAATAATGCGCTTCATATACTTTTCGCTCCAATGACCTGTTACATCATCATTTGGTGCTACCACATTTCCTGGAGTGGTTGTGCTTTGACTTGCAGATATGATTGTTATAACTCTGTCCATATCAAGCGTTGCTCCATCT